>JAITOO010000214.1 GCA_031289875.1 Flavobacteriaceae bacterium | reverse complement strand
CTCTGAATGGAGAAGACGCCTATAAAGTAGTCATCACAAGCAAAGAAAGAGAACATGCAGTTGCCTATTATGATGTGAAAAGCGGTTTGAAAATAAAAGCAGCCGCCACCAGCGACCTGTCACATATAGAATACTCTGATTATAAAATCTTTGACGGATACAAACTTCCTACAAAATTAGTGATGGTGACGGACGCAGAAGGAGAAGGAGAAATACATGAATGGACAGTGACCATCAAAAATTATCAAATCAACCCTATATTGACGAACGCAGATTTTAAATAAACGCGAATTTTTGAATGAGACCGGAAACAAGCAGTTTCATTTTTTTTGAGGCTGCTTGTTTTTTGATGAATTTTTAACAAAATATGAGGGTTCACCGATAATTTCTGTCATTTAATCAAAAAACTTTTTTCAGTAAATTTAATTCTCTTACCTTTGTTTCCCCTCAATAAAAAAGAGGCGCTATGATTATAATTAAAATTATCAATACATCGAAGCACGAGCTTCCCGAGTATAAAACTGCTTTGTCTGCCGGCATGGATTTACGGGCAAACTTGGACGAACCCGTAGTTTTAGAACCGTTGGATAGAAAGTTGATTCCTACGGGGTTATATGTAGAAATTCCGGAGGGATACGAGGGACAAGTGCGCCCGCGCAGCGGATTGGCTTTGAAACACGGTATCAGCTGCCCAAACTCGCCCGGAACAGTTGATGCAGACTATCGCGGCGAACTTGGCGTGATTCTGATTAATCTTTCCAAAGAAAATTTTACTATTAACGATGGCGACCGCATTGCGCAATTGGTGATTGCCAAGCATGAAACCATTGTATGGGAAGAAGTTGCAGAACTCCAAGAAACTCAAAGAGGCGCAGGAGGTTACGGCAGTTCCGGAATCAAATAAAGATGAAAAAAATCATATGGGAACACACATACAATATCACATTATTTTTATAATTTTATAGAACAAAAAAGAAGAGGAATGAAAATAATTGTACCAATGGCAGGAAGAGGCTCTCGACTAAGACCCCACACGCTGACCGTACCAAAACCTCTGATTCCGATTGCAGGAAAACCCATCGTACAGAGGCTGGTGGAAGACATAACCAAAGTAGTTCACGAAAAAATAGACGAAATAGCCTTTATTATTGGCGATTTCGGACCGGAAATTGAAAATAAATTGAAAAAAGTCGCCCACAATTTGGGCGCAAAACCGACCATTTATCAACAGTTGAAACCGTTGGGAACGGCACATGCCATTCACTGCGCCAAAGAAAGCATGCAGGGACCAATTATCATCGCCTTTGCAGACACGCTTTTCCGTGCAGATTTCGTGATGGACAAAGATGCCGACAGCGTAGTCTGGGTCAAAAAAGTCGAAAATCCAAGCGCATTCGGCGTGGTGAAGTTGAACAATTCAGGAGTTATCACCGATTTCATCGAAAAACCTAAAAAATTTGTCTCCGATTTGGCTATCATCGGAATTTATTATTTCAAAAGCGCAGAAAAATTGATGGAAGAAGTCAATTATTTGATTGATAATGACATATGCCCTTCGGGAGAATATCAACTGACGGAGGCTTTAGAAAATATGCGGACAAAAGGTGCAACATTTACGCCCGGAAGAGTTGATGACTGGATGGACTGCGGAAACAAAAACGCAACACTCGAAACCAACATGAAAATCCTTGAATACGAACTGGAAAACATGAAAAATTTCCCTGAAAGCGCAAAAATTCTGAATAGTTTGATTATTCCTCCTTGCTTCATCGGGGAAAGTGTGTCGGTGATTAATTCAAAAATCGGTCCGCACGTTTCGCTCGGCAAAGGAACAAAAATTGACAATAGCAATATAGAAAACTCTCTAATTCAAGAAGATACTTATATTTCTCACGGCAATTTGAACAACTCCATGATTGGCAATTCGGCTAAGTATTACGGCGTTTCCCGCTCAATCAGTCTGGGAGATTACAGCGTTTTAGACTTTCAATCAAAATGACAATTCAATAAATTAAAAAAATTATATGAAGAAAATTCTTTTCACCTGCATCGGTTTCAGTATATTAATGTCCTGCGGCACGCAGAAAACGACAGTTTCTCCGCCCAATAAAAACACAACTACCGGTGCAAGCGAGAGAAATCTCTTCGAGTACATTAATACCCCGTTAAATTTCAGCCGGTTAAAAATAAAAGCGACTGCCGAGATTCAGACGAATAAGAACTCTCCGTCTGTTGCGCTGACGCTGTACATCAATCATGGAAAGCAAATTTGGTCAAACGCTTCGATGGCTTTCATTACCGTAGCGCGGGCAAACATTACGCCAAGCAGTTTTAAAATGTACGAAAAACTGGGGAAAACGTACATTGATTCCGATTATCAATTTCTTAATAATTTGTTAAAAATTGACTTTCTGGATTATGACAGTGCGGAAGCCCTGCTGACGGGCAGAATTTTTTTCCCTTTGACCCATGACGATTTCAATTTTTCTGATGAAAACAATACGTTCATCCTCACTTCCAAAAAAGCTATGAAAATAGGTGCAGAAAAGGATTCCGGTGCATTTGACAGGACGGCGGTTTACGATGGAAATTTCAATTTGAAACAGGTCGTTTTGGAAGACAAAATCAAGAATGTTTTCCTCCAAATCGACTACGAAAATTATGTCGTTTTTGAAGGCATCAACCTGCCGAAAAGTATTAAAATTTTCATAAAACAAAAGAAAGAATCCAAAATTTCGTTAGAGTATAATAAATTTGAAGTTGGAGAAATGGAAACTCCTTTTGACATACCCAAAGGATATACGCAAAAAGAAATTAAGTAAACGAATGAAACTGAAATATTTATATACATTTATATTCATCTTTTTTTGTGCATTTGCGTTCGGGCAATACAACAAGGAAACTTTGCAAAAACAGAGCGCCCAATTGAAACAGGAAATCTCCGAACTGAACAAGGCGCTGGAAACCAGCAGAAACCAATCCAAAACATCTCTGCTGTACATCACCAATTTGAACAAAAAAATCAACGCACGGGCAAAACTCATCAACACTACGCGCAGAGAAGCCCAGTTTATTGACGACGAAATTTACCTCAGACAATTGGAAATCAATAAATTGCAAAGAGATCTGGCAGAACTGAGGAAAAATTATGCTCAGGTTCTCGTTCGGTCGTACAAAAACAAATCCATTCAAAACAAAATATTGTTCGTTCTCTCTTCCGAAGACATTTCACAAGCCTTTCGGAGAATCAAATACCTGCAAAAATATTCTGAATATCAAGACAAAAAAGCCAAAGAAATTGCAGACAAGCAGGCGGATATCAAACGCACTATTGAGCTCAAAGAAAAAGCCAAACAAGAGAAAATCAACAACTTGTCTCAGCAACAGATTCAAATGGAGCAATTAGACTTCGAAAGAAAAGAAAAACAACAGGTCGTTGATCAATATATTAAGGAACAGGGTGATATGATAGCTAACATCAAGCAGAAACAAGCCCAACGGCAAGCGTTGGACAGACAAGTGCAGGCTATTATAGCAGAAGAAATACGCTTGGCAAAAGCCAAAGAAGCCGAAGCTAAACGGCAGGCGGAAGAAGCGGAAAAGCTCCGCAAAAAAACTGCCGAAGAAGAACGCGCAAAGCTCGCCGCTGACGCCAAAGCAGAAGCGGAAAAAAATGCAGCACAAAAAGCAGAACAGGCGAGCATTGCAGCGAAAAAAGCAGAACAGGCACGTATTGCCGCAGCCAAAGAAGCCAGCGACAAAGAAGCCGCCCGAAAAGCAGAGGAAACTCGAAAAGCCGCCGAAAAAGCCGCGGCTGAGAAAACCGCCGCCGACAAAATACTCGCCAAGAAAACCAATGAAGCCGATAAGGCAGAAGCTAAAGCAGAAGCCAAACTCAAATCTATGGGCGTATCAACGCCATCTTCACCAGCGTCATCTGCTTCAGATGCGCTTACGAGGTCGTTTGAAGCAAGCCGAAAAGACATGCCTTGGCCTGTGGAAGGACAGGTAATTGTCCACTTCGGACGTTCGCCTCACCCGATTGTCCCTGAAATTTACACGGAGAGTCACGGTGTTGAAATTGCCTCCACAGCGGGAAGCTTGGCAAAAGCCGTGTTCAACGGCAAGGTAACTCGAATTATTTCAGTGCCGGGCGGCGGTCGTGCTGTGCTGGTCAATCACGGAGATTATTACACGCTGTATTCCAATCTGGAAACGGTTATCGTTTCGTCGGGAGATGCGGTGAAAGCGGGACAGGCGCTGGGAAGAATCTACACGGACGATTCCAATACATTACTCGGATTTCAAATCTGGAAAGGAAGCACTCCTCAAAATCCTGCCAACTGGTTCAATGGAATGTGATGATAAACATAACCCCATGATTATTGAAAATAATAAAACCGCCATATCAAAAAAATTAGCGCCTCAGCATGTTGTCTATTTTCTAAAATATTTCTATCTTTGGCAATAATATAATTTTTCAAGTTATGAGATTATTTGAACACCCTATGAGCATTGTAATCATCTTGATAGTGGTTCTGCTCTTGTTTGGAGGTAAAAAAATTCCTGAACTGATGCGCGGTCTGGGAAGCGGAATTAAAGAATTTAAAGACGCAACCAAAGGCGACGAAAAGAAAGACGAAGACAAAAAAGAAAATTAAGCATAATTTTCCTGTAATTCGATGAAATTTACTGAAAAAGTTTGGGCAGTTTTCAATCAAAGTATTGAAAATTACCACAAAACGGACGATGTTCATTGTCCGATTCAAAATCCCTATCCGAAAGAACAAATTGAGCATCTGATCTACCTGAAAAACTGGATTGATACGGTGCAGTGGCATTTAGAAGACATTATTCGCGACGAAAATATTGACCCTGCGGAAGCGCTGAAACTCAAACGTTGGATTGACAAATCCAATCAGGAACGCACCGACCGAGTGGAGAACTTAGACGGATGGTTTTTAGAGCAATATAAAAATGTTACGCCTTTGGCTGATGCAAAAATCAACACGGAAAGCCCTGCATGGGCGATTGACCGTTTTTCGATTTTGGCGTTGAAAATCTATCATATGAAAATTGAAGTGGAACGTCGGGACGCTTCCGAAGAACACCGCCGAAAATGCCAAGAGAAACTGGACGTCCTGCTGGAACAGCACAAAGACCTCTCCACCGCTGTTGAAGAACTTTTGGAAGACTATCAGACGGGAAAAAAAATTATAAAAGTTTACAAACAAATGAAAATGTACAATGACGAGGAACTGAATCCTGTATTGTATAAAAAGTAGATTTTTCAGATAGTTGCTTTTGTTTTCTTCTAAATTATTTTAGCGTTTTCTAAAACAACAATTTTCAAGCATTAAATCTCCTCGTCATATTCCACTTTCATCAAGACCAAACCTTGTGCAGGAGCGGAAGTAGAAGCGCAGTTTCGGTCTTTTTTCTCAATGATTTGCTGAAATTGGGCAACGGAAATTTTGCCTCGACCTACGTCTATTAATGTCCCGACGATGGCACGAACCATGTTTCGCAGAAAACGGTCAGCAGAAATCGTGAAAACCAGCTCGCTGTCGCGCTTTTCCCAAAAGGCTTCGCAAATATGGCAAAGATTGGTTTTACTGTCTGAATGAAGTTTGGCAAAACTCGTAAAATCTTTGTATAAAAACAGTTTTTGAGCGGCTTCGTTCATCTTTTCCAACTCAAAACCGTAGTGAACAAACTGCGCATGAAACCTCTGTCTGAACGGATTTTTCTGTGTAGAAATAGAATATTGATAGGTCCTTTTGACGGCATTGAAACGAGCATGGGCGGTTTTTTTTACAGGAAAAATTTTTTGTACGGAAATATCGGTTGGCAGGTAGGAATTGAGCTTTTTGAGGAAATTTTCGGGAAAATCTTCCTCAAAATCAAAATGGGCAAACATTTCGTTCGCATGAACGCCGGTGTCCGTTCTTCCTGCTCCTGTTGTACAGATTTCTCCGCGCAGCAAGCGGCTCAACGCTTCTTCCAGCGTTCCTTGCACAGTGATTTGATTGGGCTGCCGCTGGTAGCCGAAATAGTCCGTTCCGTCGTAAGAAAATTGTATGAAGTAACGCAATTTGTTGTAATTTTACGCAAAAATATTGAAAAAAATCTTATTACTTTCAGATACGCATTCTTATATCAACGACCGAATATTGGAATATGCTTCGCAAGCCGATGAAGTGTGGCATGCGGGAGACATTGGCGATGTCAAAGTTTCCGAGGCTTTGAAAGCGGTTGCGCCTGTTTTCCGCGCCGTGTATGGAAATATCGACGGAACGGAAATACGCAAGGAATTTCCTCTTAATCTGCGGTTTATGTGCGAAAATGTTGATGTGTGGATTACGCATATTGGAGGTTATCCAAACAAGTATGCGCCTGCCGTTCGCGGAGAAATTTTGAGAAACCCTCCCCAACTGTTTATTTCGGGGCATTCTCACATTCTCAAAGTGATGAACGATAAAAAATTACATCTTCTTCACATGAATCCCGGCGCAGCGGGAATTTACGGTTTGCATAAAGTACGAACCATGCTCCGTTTTCAAATTGATGGAGAGAAGATTGAAAACTTGGAAGTAATTGAGTTTAATTCAACTACAAATTAAAATTACTCAATTAAAAATCTCCTGCTTCTTCAATAAAGCCAATCGTATTGATGGAATTTTCTGCATCGGCAACGGAGGAAACATTGTTTTGCATTGAATATAAAATGTTATCGTACAGGTTTTTATGAAATTTATGAGAACTGAAGGTAAACTCGGGAGCGCAAAATCCCTGCACGTTGTGATACAACAGTTGATTCATATATTGCCCGCCGATTTTTATCGTTCCTTTTTCAGCAATAATTGTAATGGAAGAATCAAAATTTTTTTCATAAGTAGAAATGGTGTAAATCATGCTGCCCAAGGTATTTACTGACTTGAACTGTAAAATTCCGCTGTCGGGAAAATCTGTACAATTTTGGTGTGCAAAATTTTCAGACGAAGAATGAAGCAACTTGACTTCTCCCAAAAAGAAATGGATAATATCAATAAAATGAGAGAATTGCGTAAACAAAATGCCTCCGTCCATCTCTTTTGTTCCATGCCAGTCGTTTTTTTGATAATACGCCTGATTTCTGTTCCAAAAACATTCAACATTGAGTAGAAAAATCTTTCCCAAACAGCCTTCGTCAATCAATTTCTTAACATAAGCGACCATCGGCGAGAAGCGCAGTTGCAAGGAAGAAAACAAACGTAAATGCTTTTCTCGAGCGAGATGAACTAATTCTTCAACTTGATTTTTATGCAGTGCGGCAGGTTTTTCAATCAGAATGTTTTTTCCGAAATACAACAACTTTTTTGCCTGACGGTAATGAAATCCGTTGGGCGTGGCAATCGTGTATAAATCAATCTCTTGGTGATGATTGTTGCAGTCTTCAATCGTCGGATATTTGGGGAAATTGCAGGGAATTTCTCTCGGCTCTACGACGGCAGTTATATGAAAATCAGGCAACTGCGAAAGAATTTCCAAATGAAGTTTCCCAATTTGCCCCAACCCAACTAAGGCGACGTTAAGCATGTTCTTTTTCGTATTGATTCAAGAATTTTACGGTTTGAATGCCGAAAATAACGAACAAAGAAAAAAGCAGTCCATAGAGGGCAAAAGCAGTTGTACTTCTTTTCACGATGCTTTTGGCGTTTACCAGAGACGGCGGAGCGATAACTCGTATCACATCGGAATATAAATTTTTTCGTATTTCTGAATCAGCCAGCGCATGGAAAAAATTTCTGGATTGTTCCAGCAAATCGGTTTCCAGATTGTTTTTTGCTTCGCCACTGATGGTTAAAGTCTGCGACTGTGTTTTGGTTGTTTCGCCTTTTGCGAGCGCAAGAAGCAGGGTATCAATTCTTTGTAGATTAAGCGTGTTGTATTTTGTCTGTAAATCAATAGATTTCATATACGACTCGCGATATTTCACATAATACGGGTCATTTTCCAGAGGGTCAATAATTTTGCTTTGAATTTGCTGCTCATTGAGGGGAACGGCAGATTTGATGGAAATTATTTGGCGGGGATAGTCCTTGTCCGTAATTTCAGATTTGAATTTTGCTATTTCATATTGTCTGAAAAAGATAGTATCGCGGTTGTCTGCCTGCTTGAAGCCTGCATTTTCAGAAAAAGCGTTGCCAACTGTGTTATAATAAATATTTACGTCTTCGGTGAGAGATTTGACAGGCAAAATACGCACGCTTTTTATGTCTTTGAAAAACGCATCGTCAGGATTTCCTGCCCGCGTGTCGCAAGAATTGACCAATTGATACAACGAACCGGTACTGTTGAAGTTGGGCTGTACAATCATTTCGTAATTGTAAGCAGGCGGAAGAATATTTTTGTTGAAAAATCCGACAATGGCAAAGACCAAGATACAACTTACAATCAAAATCCAGTATTTTTTTATAAGTATCAGAAAATGAATGATAAGAGTGAAAATTCCTTTGAAAAAATTTCCAATTCCTCTGAAAATTCCTTTGATTCCCTTTTTGAAATAATCAAGAAGGACTAAAATATCAGTTTCTTGATGGGTGTTTTGATTATCCATGATTTATTTAGCTTAGTATCTGTTCTAAAATTTTTTGAGTAATTAAATAAGTCGGCTTCACACCTGTCAGCCCCAAACCACCTGATGCTAAGGTACTTCCTGTTTCGAGCGGATTGTCCGAAGCATAATACGCATAGCGTAGCTTCACGTCGTCGTTGATATGATGCCTGATTTTTGAAGCGACCTGAATCGCTTTCTGGTAATGAGCTCCCTCCATTTCCAAGCCGATAGCCTTCCATGAAGTTTCCATAAAATACGAAAGCACGTCCCTATTTTGCAGCGAAGTTCCCAAAACGGTAATCATCGCTCCTTGAAAAACTTTGACTTTATAATCTTCAAAATTACACAAAGACAACTCGTTATAAAAAGGATAATTGTCCGCCATTCCCTCGAAAATATGAGAATTTGGAATCATGATGTCGCCTTTGTTTCCAACCAAAATTCCCGCTTTTCCCAAAATGGAAATGGAATTGACTTTCATTCTAAAAATACCTTTGCCTGCCTTGAACGGTCTCAACAGTTCGTCCATCACCTCAAAAGCCTGCTCGCCGAAAGCATAATCGAAAACGATGAGTACGTGGTCGTTAGCATTTTTACAGTCTTTGAAAGTCGTATTTTTGAGACTGATTTTTGAAAGGTCGAAAATTTGCACATCAATATTTGAGCCGCTCATATCTTTGATGTAAATCATGCCGTTTTTCAGGGCGTGTTCCGTTACTTTTTCTCCGATTTCAAGATTTTCGCTCAGTTCTTCGTACAATTTCAATTCTTCGGAAAGTTCGTATTTCTTTTTCAGAGCATCGAAAGCAAACAGCATATTCTTGACGCTGTGCATGTTGGAGCTAACAATATGCAATTCTTTTTCGTGCAGACCGTTTTTGTACAGTGTGTGTTTGACGGTTTCCGCCCATTTTCCTCCAAAAATATGATGTCCGACGCGCTCTTTCAAAATGGAACTGAAATGAATTTCGCGGCGGCGAATGCCTAAACAATCCTCTCGACTAATTCGTCCCAAATTGTAAATGATTTTTATAAATCGGTCAGGGTCAGCTGCTTCCTGAAAATTTTTGTAAGCAGAAACAGCTTCGTCAAAACTTCTTCCCAAAATAGAAGCCAAGTGGGTGAGAATTACTTCTCTGTCTTTCCGTTTCAAGGGTTCGCTGCTGAGTGCGGCTTTTTCAACCAAGTTCCACACTCTGTGAGGTTTGCCGTTAAAATCGTGTGTTTTTTTACGGATTTTGTCGGCTTCGTTGTATAGGAATGTCAGATGGGTCAGAATGTCGTAAATCTCTGATCTTCCGAGTAATACTTCAATATTCATCTGGTTTTCATCAATCCGGTAACAGGTTCTGCGTCTTTTCTTGGGAAAAATCGGCGTGAAAGACGATTTTTGCAGACCTTCATTGGAAGTCAAATAAATATAGGCGCATTCCTCAATACCCTGCGGGAGGCGGTCGAGAACGTAAATCAATCCGTTGAGTTCTACTTTTTCCTCGTCGGTCATCGAGCCGTAAATTTCAGGTTTGAGTTTCAGCAGGTAATCCCGAAGCTCAATCCCCGATGTTCCCATTGGTTTAAAACCTCCGCGGTTGAAAAGATGCCGCATTGTAATATACAGTCTCTCAATTACATCAGTAGATTCTCTCGCTTTGGATATTGCCATATCAATTACACTTTCTTGCAAAGGTAAGATTTTCTTTGAAACATTTAAACGTTATCCGCTAACTTATATAAGATAGCATTGACCGTTTTTTGCTAACATTTTGGTTATCAAAGATAGTTGAAAACAAATTGACTGTTCCTTTTTCTGTCGGCTGTTTCAGGAAAAGACAAAATTAAAGATTTACTTTTTTTCTTAACAAAAATAGCGTTAATTTTGTTGCGCAAACCATGAAAAATGGTCGTCAGAACTATGGAAAAAACTTCGCAACAATTTGATACT
>JAITOO010000137.1 GCA_031289875.1 Flavobacteriaceae bacterium | reverse complement strand
ATTTATGTCATAAATGTAGCTGTTTGGGGCGGACATGTCATTTCCTGACAAACTTACGGGAGTTTCGGAAACAGCAATTTTCTCCGATGTTTTGCTTAAAGAATCGGAATCTTTCCAAGCGGCATTTACCTGCCCTTGTGGGTACCCCCATATTCCCAAAGGAATACTGAATACAATGATAAAAAAAATACTTGTTCTCATGAGGTTTTTTTTAAGTTACAGTTAATTAGTGTGTTTATTTTAAAGTTTTTAGTGTGTATTAATTCATTGCAGATAAGACAGATGAGTGTCATTACTTCTGTTTTTTCAAAAGGAGAATTTTTTAAAGAAACGGTAACAAACTCTTGTTCCGTAAAGATTTTTACAATTGGCGAATAGGACAATAAAGTACTTGATAAAATAGCAGATGTACGCATATTTTATATAATTTTTTAGTGTTAATTAATGCAAAAAGCAATTATAAAGCTACTGCTTCATCCATAATCCCGTTTAGGGGAGAAAGGCTTTAAAGTAAATTTACATGTATTTTAAAAACTAATAAAATAAATGAAATATATACTTTTTAGTTATAATTAACTGTTTTGCGGTGCAAAAGTAGCAAAGAATGTTTGAATGAAAAATGATTTTTGACATGTTTTTGTTTAATTTCTTTTTTCATAAACCGATGAAATGCCTAAAATGCTCTATGGCAAATAGATTGAAGACTTTGTTAAATTTTGTTAAATCTTGTCATATTTTGATTTTTTTAAAAAATTTTAATTATTATCCGCAATTTCACTTAAAATACTCTTATTTACACAACCAAAAGAAGAATATTTGTAAGACATAGCAGCCGTCCGTTCAAAAAACGACCAAGAGACACAGTATCAAGAGACACAGTAAAGTAAAAAGACAGAACTTTTCGGTTCTGCCTTTCTATAATAATAAATGGAATTGGTAAATTTACAGAGAAGCATAGATGTTAACTTACAGATAATCAAACTTAAAAGATTTTGATTTTCTATGGATAATTACCAACCCCGAAATTTTTTGTTCTAAACAAAAAAACCTTAGATTTGTTCACATTTAATAACAGAAATGAAAAATAAAATCATAGAAGGATTCTCTAAACTCGATAAAGACAAGAAAATCAATTGGTTGATACAAGAATACGCTCACCGGTCAGAAGATATTAAAAACATTCTCACTCAATATTGGAATAAAAATCAGGAACTTCAAAAACTTCACGAAGAATTTTCAGAAAATACCATTTCCAATTTTTACATGCCTTTCGGAATAGCTCCTAATTTTTTAATAAACAATGAACTATACGCCATTCCGATGGTTATTGAAGAAAGTTCTGTCGTAGCGGCGGCTTCCAAATCTGCCAAATTTTGGCTCGACAAAGGCGGTTTCAAAACCTCCATCTTGGGCTTTTCCAAATCGGGGCACGTGCATTTCATCTTCAAAGGAAATCACGAAAAACTGAAATCTTGGTTTGACCGCTTCCTGAAACACCAACTCTTTGAAAATACGCAAGATATAACCAAAAATATGCGCAGGCGCGGAGGCGGAATTTTAAACCTCAAACTTATTGACAAGACAGCTGAACTGGAAAATTATTTTCAAATTCAAGCAGATTTCGATACAAAAGACAGCATGGGCGCAAATTTCATCAACTCTTGTCTGGAGCAGTTCTCCCGAACTTTGAAAGAAGAAATTCAAAAATCCGATCTTTTTCCTCTCGAAGAAAAAGATTCAGTGCAGGTCATCATGTCAATACTTTCCAACTACACGCCCGAATGCATCGCCCGCGCAGAAGTCAGCTGTCCCATTGAAGATTTGAAAGACGACGGCGGAATTTTTCCCGAAGAATTTGCATGGAAATTCAAACAGGCGGTAAAAATCGCAGAAATAGAGCCTTACCGTGCTGCAACGCACAACAAAGGCATCATGAACGGCGTAGATTCCGTCATCATCGCCACAGGAAATGATTTCCGAGCAGTGGAAGCCTGCGCCCACACTTACGCTTCACGAAACGGAAAATACAGCAGTTTAACGCATTGCACTACCGACGACGGAATTTTCCGCTTTTGGATTGATCTGCCTTTGGCGGTTGGAGTGGTCGGCGGACTGACCAAACTGCACCCTTTGGTAACGGCTGCGTTGGAGATTTTGAGCAATCCTTCTGCCGAAAAATTGATGCAAATTGCCGCAGTCGCAGGGCTTGCGCAGAATTTTGCCGCTCTGCGCTCGCTGGTAACAACGGGAATCCAAAAAGGGCACATGAAAATGCACTTGCTCAACATCTTGAATCAACTCGGAGCAACAGAAGATGAAAAACAGCATTTTGTCAATTTTTTCAAAGACAAGACGGTTTCCCACCATTTAGTCATTGACGAATTTGAAAGGCTGAGAAGCGGAAAAAACTGATTTTCACGAATAATAACCATAATAAACGGTCGTTCTTCAACGCTGAATCAGAGTTTATTATCCTTTAAAATCCCTCAATTTTTCCGTCAATTTCGGAACTGCCTCAAACAAATCGGCGACCACGCCGTAGTCGGCGGATTTGAAAAAAGGCGCCTCTGGGTCGTTGTTGATGACCACCATCGTCTTGCTGCCGTTCACGCCTGCCAAATGCTGGATTGCGCCTGAAATCCCTATTGCAATGTAGAGTTTTGGCGCAATACTTTTTCCCGTCTGCCCGACGTGTTCGGCATGAGGTCGCCAACCGCTGTCGGCAACAGGTTTGGAACAAGCGGTTGCTGCGCCCAGCGTCTCTGCCAAGTCTTCCAAAATACCCCAATTTTCAGGAGATTTCATGCCTCGCCCTCCGCTGACAACAAGTTCGGCTTCTTTTAAATTCAACTTTTCGGAAGACTTTTCCACACTTTCTACTTTGTAATGAGGGTCTTCAGCGACTGTTACCACAGGATTTTCTTCGCTTCCCTGCACCGGATTTTCTTTTATCCCGACAGCGCCTTGTGCGATGGTAATCAATAGATTAGGCATTGATGTTTCTACCAAAGCAATCGCTTTTCCAGAAAAAGAATTTCTTTTCGCTCGGAACGGCGAAACGCTTTCAGGAACAGCGATAACGTTGGTAATGTATGCGGCATTTTTTGCTTTTGCCAAATACGGCGCAATGGACAAACTTTCGCCGGAATGTGAAAAAACAAAGAGAGTTCCGTCTGCAATCTGCTCAATAACAGAAGCATAAGTTTTCGGGTTAAAGGTTTTCAACGCCTCATTTTTGACGTTTACCACTTGGGAAGCTCCGTATTTGTAAAGAACTTCAGAATTTTCTTCTGAGTTGAAAGTCAGCGCAGTTACAGAATCGTTGAGGTTGTCGGCAAGAGTTTTGGCGTAAGAAACCGCCTCAAATGCTGATTTTTTATATTTTCCGTTGGAATTTTCGATATATGCGTAAATCATTTTTTTCTTTTAAATTATTAATTAGTTGATTTATATAACTTTGGCTTCTTCGTGCAAAAGCCTTACGAGTTCGTCAAGATTGTCTTTATCAACCAAAACTACCGCAGAGCGAGATTTGGGTTTTTCATAAGAAATTGTCCTGATTTTAGTCTCAGTAAATTGAGGTTCAACCACTTTTAACAGTTTTGTTTTAGCAGTCATAATTCCCCTCATGTTCGGGATTTTCAGTTCATTTTCTTCGACCAAACCTTTTTGACCTGCAAGGACAACCGGCATATCGACCAGAAGGGTTTCTTTTCCGTTGTCGGTTTCGCGGACAACTTTCGCTGAGTTTCCATTGATTTCCAGCCCGATAACTCCATTCACAAAAGACAGTCCAAGTTCAGCAGCTGCCAAGCCTGCCACCTGTCCGCCGTTGTAGTCGAGTGATTCCTTTCCGAAAAGGATAATATCGTAACCGCCGTCTTTCGCCACCGCCGCAATTTCTTTTGCAACGTTCTGGCTGTCAGTGTGATTAGCGTTTACTCTGACGGCATCTTTCGCTCCAATCGCCAACGCTTTTCTCATCACAGGTTCAACGGAAACGTCGCCGACAGTAACAATGGTAACTTCCGCCCCTTGCTGTTCCTGCAAATAAACGGCTTTGCTGAGGCAAAACTCGTCCTGTGGATTAATGACAAACTGCACGCCGTTTTTGTCGAATTGTGTATTATCTGCTGTGAAATTAATTTTGGATGTAGTGTCGGGAACACTACTGATAGCTGTTAATATTTTCATTCGGATATTTTTTTCGCTACTAATGTAGTGAAATTTTGGAAAATGAAAAGTGAAAATTGCCAAAAGACCCATTTTGAGTGAAAGAAAATAATATTTTTGATATTTTTCAAAGGAAAAAGGAACCATTATAATTCAGCGAATCGTCTTGAATAACCAAATGGAAATTTTTGAAAAACAACCACATAACACACTGACCAACTCTTTTTTGCATTTTTTTACGCCAAACTCAGGTTAAAATAAAATCATTATCCAAACAGCCTGTATTTACCCATTCCCAATTTTTCAAATTCTCTCATTTAGCAATTAAATCGTAACTTTGTAAAATATGAAATTTTTAGTTTTTGATACCGAAACTACCGGTTTGCCCGCTAATGCAAGCGCACCCGTCTCCGATTCAGCCAATTGGCCCCGCATGGTGCAGATTGCTTGGCAATTGCATGATGAAAACGGAAATCTGATTGAAAATCAAGATTATATAATCAAGCCCGAAGGCTACGACATTCCCTACAATGCGCAAAAAATTCACGGCATCAGCACGGAAAAAGCATTGACAGAAGGTCATGATTTAAAAACAATTTTAGAACAGTTCAACGCTCTGCTCGCCGAAGACACCCTTTTGGTCGGACAAAATATTGCTTTCGACATACCTATTGTTGGGGCGGAATTTTACCGAAAATCCATTGAAAACAGCATTGCCAAACTTCCTTTGATAGACACCGCTGTTGAGGGAACGAATTTTTGCGCTCTGCCGGGAGGCGTAGGAGGCGGTTTCAAATATCCCAAACTTGCAGAACTCTACCAAAAACTTTTCGGATACAACTTCGACGAAGCGCACAACGCGGCGGCTGACGTGAACGCCACAGCGCAGGCTTTCTGGGAATTAGTCCGCCTGCGGCAGGTCAAAGCTTCCCAACTGTTTTTCACGGAGCAGCAATTAGACGATTTCATAGCCCTGCATTCCGAACCGTTCAACCCTTTCGATATTGTTGTCAGAGAACAGGTTGGAGCATTCAAGCAAAAAGCCGGAGAACAAGTAATTGAGGAGAAAAAATCTACAAAAGACATCTATTTTGCCGATTTTTTCCATTTTCATACGCATTCCGTCTATTCCATTTTGACTTCGCCCAACCAGCATTCCGATTTGCTCGCCAAAGCGGCGGAATATCACATGCCTGCGTTGGGAATCACCGATTCGGGTAATTTGATGGGATCATTTCTCTATTTGAATGAAACAAAAAAATTTAACGATAAAATCAAGGAACACAATCGGAAAGTAGCAGAAGGCGAGTTGTCCGAGCCTTTGCAGAAAGAAATTCTCCCGATTATCGGCTGCGAACTGTATATTTCCGAAACTTATCGCCAGAACAAATTCACCAAAGACAATCCTGACCGCCGATATACGCAAATTCTGCTGGCGAAAAACCATGCAGGATTTAAAAATCTTTCCAAGCTTTCCACTTTGGGCTATAAAATAGGTTTATACGCCGGCTATCCGAGAATTGGCAAGGATTTGATTGAGCAGTACAAGGAAAATCTTATCGCTACAACGGGAAGCCTGTACTCAGAAATACCAAGTTTGATTTTGAACGTCGGAGAGAAACAGGCAGAAGACGCTTTCGTGTATTGGCACAATCTTTTCGGCGGCGATTTTTACGTGGAACTGCTTCGGCACGGCTTGAACGAAGAAGAACACTTGAACAAGACACTGCTCAAATTTGCAAAAAAATACGGCGTAAAAATTTTGGCTCAAAACGATGTCTTTTACATAAATCAGGAGGAGTCTGAAACTCAAGACATTCTACTTTGCATCAAAGATGGAGAAAAAAAATCTACGCCGATAGGTCGCGGATTTGGAACGCGTTTCGGGCTTCCAAACAACCAGTTTGATTTCAAATCTCAGGAAAAAATGGCAGAACTGTTTTCAGATGTTCCTGAAGCTGTCGAAAATTTTTCTGATTTTCTGAAAAAATTTGAACCTTATGAACTGAAACGAAACGTTTTGCTTCCAAAATTCGATATTCCTCAGGAATTTAAAAATCCCCAAGATGAACTCGACGGCGGAAAATGCGGTGAAAATGCTTATTTGGCACACCTTACATGGGAAGGAGCAAAAAAACGCTATGGAGAAAATCTACCTCAAAATATCAGGGAACGCTTGGAATTTGAACTGGAAACCATCTCAAAAACAGGCTATCCGGGTTATTTTTTGATTGTTCAGGATTTCACTTCTCAGGCGCGCAAAATGGGCGTTTCTGTCGGACCGGGACGAGGCTCGGCGGCAGGCTCTGCTGTTGCTTACTGTATAAGCATAACTAACATTGACCCAATAAAATATGACCTTCTGTTTGAGCGTTTCCTCAATCCTGACCGCATTTCGCTTCCCGACATAGACATCGACTTTGACGACCGCGGGCGCGAAAAAATCATTCAATGGGTGGTTGAAAAATACGGCGAAAATCAAGTCGCTCAGATAATTACCTACGGCACGCTGGCGGGACGTTCCGCTATCCGAGATGCCGGACGCGTGCTGGAATTGCCTTTGAACGAAACCGACCGCTTATCAAAAAATCTTCCTTCTCATCTGAATTTAACCAAGTTAAAAAATAAATCCGAGAAAGAATTAAAAGATGAATACAAAGACGAAGCTGAACCTGTCTTGCAATTGAGATACAAATTCGAAACTGATGATTTGGAAGGAAAAGTGATTCAAAATGCTTGCAATTTGGAGGGAAGCATCAGAAATACAGGAGTTCACGCCTGCGGAGTAATCATCACTCCCGAAGATATAACCAACCTCGTGCCTCTCTCCGTTGCCAAAGATTCCAGCCTGCTGGTTTCTCAGTTCGACAACTCAGTGGTGGAGAGCGCCGGACTGTTGAAAATGGACTTTTTGGGACTTAGAACTCTAACCATTATCAGCGACACAGTAGAAATCATCAAGAAAAGAGGCAAGGAGTTACCTGATATTGACAGCATTCCGTTAGATGACGAACTGACGTACCGCATTTTTAAAAACGGAAATACGATTGGGATTTTCCAATACGAATCGTCCGGAATGCAGAAACACCTCAAAGCCTTGCAGCCCGACAAATTCGAGGACTTGATAGCGATGAACGCCTTGTATCGTCCCGGTCCTCTGCAATACATTCCGAATTTCATCAAACGAAAGCACAAAGAAGAGCCGATTACTTACGACTTGCCCGACATGGAAGAGTATCTGTCTGATACATATGGAATTACGGTTTATCAAGAACAAGTGATGTTATTGTCTCAAAAATTGGCGGGATTTACCAAAGGTGAAGCTGACGTTCTGCGTAAAGCAATGGGAAAGAAGCAGATAGAAGTGCTGAATAAAATGGAAACCCATTTTTTAGAAGGCGCTATCGAACGCGGACACCCCGAAATTGTGCTGAAAAAAATATGGGAAGACTGGAAAGCCTTTGCACAATACGCTTTCAACAAATCGCACTCGACCTGCTATGCTTTTGTCGCTTTCCAGACGGCATATCTGAAAGCGCACTACCCTGCGGAATTTATGGCTTCGCTGTTGAGCAACTGGCTGAACAACCTCAGCACGCTGACTTTTTTCATGGAAGAATGTAAAAACATGGGAATTATCGTGTTGGGACCCGACATCAACGAAAGCGACTATAAATTTACCGTGAACGAAAAAGGGGCAATCCGCTTTGGTATGGGAGCAATTAAAGGAATTGGCGAAAATGCGGTGGAATCCATTGTGAAAGAGAGAGATAAGAACGGAAAATACCGCAGTTTGTTTGAATTTTTTGAACGTGTGGATTTGAAAAACATCAATAAAAAAGTTTTGGAAAACTTGGTGCTGGCGGGCGCTTTCGACGAACTGACGGAAGGCTGCCGCGCACAGTTTTTTGAGGAGGAAAACGGCTCTTCAACCATTGAAAAATTAGTGCGCTACGGCGTTGCTTATCAGGACAATAAAAATTCTGCTCAAAATTCTCTGTTCGGAGATTTGGGAGACGACGCTTTTGACGTGATGAAGCCCGCAATTCCAAAAGTGCCGGAATGGAACGCCATGCAGAGACTCGGAAAGGAAAAGGAAGTCGTCGGAATTTACATTTCAGCGCAGCCGATGGACAATTATAAATACGAGTTGGCATTAATCAAGCCGAAAAATATTGCTGAAATCAATGAAAACAAGGAAAAATACATCAATAAAGAAATTTATGTGGCAGGAATGATTACAAAATTTGAACATCGAGAAGTAGATGACGGCAGAACTCGAATGGCGTTTTTCGACATCGAAGACAAGACCGGAACACTCTCGCTCAAACTCAAAAAAAATTATTTGGACTTGCAAAAATATCTGATTGCCAACTTGTTCATCTTGGTGAGGATTACCGTCGGCATGATACGAGACAACGGTTACGTTTACATTAACGTGCTGAATATAGAAGAGTTGAGCAGCGTTATAACCAAACATTCCAAACGTTTGACGGTCAAAATAAATTTGGAAGATTTGGACGAAAATACGCTAACCTCCCTGCTCAAAGTCTGCGACCAGAACAAAGGCGTGAAAGAGATTCATTTTGAGATACATGACGAGAAAAACACGCTGTTTCTGGAATCTTCCTCATTGAACAAACGCGTGAGCATTACCAAAGAACTGCTAAACGAAATTGAGGAAAATTTGTTGTTGGATTTTAGATTGAATTAGAGGCGTAAATACATATAAATCAATTGAATCAGGCACTTAAGTAACAAAAAATAAACAACCTATAACAGAT
>JAITOO010000092.1 GCA_031289875.1 Flavobacteriaceae bacterium | reverse complement strand
GGACAGACTTTGCACGTTCAGCCTGATGAAAATTCAACGCATAAAATTTCTTGGAAAGCCTGTAAAAACGACGGTTCACTTTGGGCAGAATGTTTGCTTGATGTTGCAAATCAGAGGGTTGAACAGTCTACCGATGCTGATTTTGCCCAAACGCTGCTCCATATTTTTGTTCAGGCGCAAAAGTTAAATCCTGATTTTCTGAAAGATAAGTGCGGATATTTTTGCGAAACACATTTGCAGTTTCCGGAAAATTGGGGCTTGGGAACGAGTTCTACACTCATAAATAATATTGCGCAATGGGCGGAAATCAATCCGTATCAACTTCTGAAACAGACTTTTGGGGGGAGCGGTTACGACATTGCCTGCGCTCAAGCAGACACCCCGATTTTGTTTCAATTTCAAGAGGAGATTCCTGTTGTGCGGAAAACAAAATTATCTTCCCAAATTATTGATAATCTGATTTTTATATATTTAAATCAAAAACAAAATTCGCGCGAAGGAATCTGCCTTTACAGAAAAAAACCGAAATCGAAAAACCTGATTGACGAAATCACTCAAATCACGCAAAAAATCGTTTCTGAAAACTGTACGTTTCAAGAATTTGCCTCACTGATGGAACTTCACGAGCTGCTCATTTCCGATTTCATCGGTCTGGAAACCGTCAAGAAAAGATTATTCCCTGATTATCAGGGATTTGTGAAAAGTCTTGGCGCTTGGGGCGGCGACTTTGTCATGGCAGAGAAAATTGAAGATTCGGAAAAATATTTCAAAAACAAAGGACATGAAGTGGTAAAAAATTACTCAAATTTCTTGTTCTAAATTCGTTTATCGAAAAAAAAGGGGAGTTAAAAGATTTTAAGTTTTTCTTGCTCATTATGTTTATATATTTGTATTCAATTGTATTCAAATAATTAAACAATTGTAACATGAAAAAATTATTTGCAGAATTTTTTGGAACGTTTTGGTTAGTTCTCGGCGGTTGCGGAACAGCGGTTTTCGCCGCACCCCATGTCGGGTTCTTAGGCGTTGCGCTGGCTTTCGGTCTCACCGTTTTGACTATGGCGTATGCCGTTGGACACATTTCGGGCGGGCATTTCAATCCTGCGGTTTCGTTAGGATTATTTGCAGGTGGAAGATTTCCTGCTAAAGATTTGATTCCGTATATCATAGTCCAAGTTTTGGGTGCAATTGCGGCGGCGGCGGTACTTTATTTTGCACTGATTTCCAGCAATAAAGAAATTGGCGGTTTTGCAGCTAACGGTTATGCAGCTTTGTCTCCCGACCACTATACGCTGTGTTCCGTGTTTTTGGTAGAATTTGTTTTGACGGCTTTCTTCCTTATTGTGATTATGGGCGCAACTGATAAATTTGCCAACGGAAAATTTGCCGGAATCGCTATCGGATTGGCTTTGACATTGATACACTTGATAAGCATTCCTGTATCCAACACTTCCGTAAACCCTGCGAGATCATTGTCTCAGGCGATTTTCGCAGGAGGAGACTACTTGTCCCAAGTTTGGGTCTTTTGGTTAGCTCCGCTTTTAGGAGGTGCAGCAGGCGGTTTGATTTACAAATATTTATTGCAAAGAGAAAATTTAGATAATGAATAATGTTATATTTTAACAGTTCTCATTGCCTGATTATTGTAATGATTGTCAGGCTTTTTTGTGTTTAAATGAAATTTATGTAAATAAAAAATTGATATTTTGAAATTTTATAAATATCTTTACATGATTTAGAAAACAGAATATGTTGAAAATTGGAGACAAAGCCCCTGATTTTGAGGGAATTGACCAGGACGGTAAATCTATCAGGTCAGCAAATTATAACGGGAAAAAGTTAGTGGTTTATTTTTATCCCAAAGCCCATACGCCCGGCTGCACGGCAGAAGGATGTAGCTTGCGGGACAATTATAACGCTTTAAAAACCAAAGGTTACGAGATTATTGGCGTAAGTAAGGATCCTGTTGAAAAGCAGAAATCCTTTCATGAAAAATACGATTTTCCGTTTCCACTCATTGCAGACACTGAAAAGAAAATCATCGAAGCGTTCGGCGCGTGGGGAAAGAAAAAATTTATGGGAAAAGAGTACGACGGCATTCTCCGCTACACTTTTTTGATTGATAAACAAGGAGTTATCACAGATATTATTACCAAAGTGCAGACCAAAAATCATGCAGAGCAAATTTTGAAAAACGAAAAATAAATAAATCATGGCAGAAAAAAAAACAGAAGACAACAGCAATAAAACAGCAGAAGAAAAGAAAAAATCGCTCAATCTGATTTTAGAAAAATTGGACAAAACCTACGGCAAAGGAACAGTGATGCGCATGGGCGATAAGCCTGTTGAACAGATAGAAGTCATACCGACAGGCTCGTTCGGTCTGGATTTGGCGCTGGGAGTGGGTGGTTATCCGCGCGGAAGAGTAGTCGAAATTTTCGGACCTGAATCTTCGGGAAAAACCACTTTGACCCTGCACGCCATTGCCGAAGCTCAGAAAAAAGGCGGAACGGCAGCTTTTATTGATGCAGAACATGCTTTCGACCCAACCTATGCCCAGAAAGCAGGCGTAAACATCGAGGAACTGATAATTTCCCAACCCGATAACGGCGAACAGGCATTAGAAATCGCAGACAATCTGATTCGTTCAGGAGCAATAGACATTGTTGTTATTGATTCCGTTGCAGCATTGACTCCGAAAGCGGAAATCGAAGGCGAAATGGGCGATTCCAAAATGGGGCTTCATGCCCGCCTGATGTCGCAGGCGCTGAGAAAATTGACGGCAACCATCAGCCGAACCAAAAGCTGCGTGATTTTCATCAATCAGCTCAGAGAAAAAATCGGAATGGTATTCGGAAATCCTGAAACCACAACCGGCGGTAATGCGCTGAAATTCTATGCTTCCATTCGGATAGACATTCGCAAAACGGCGGGAAGCGCAATCAAGGACGGCGACACCGTTGTCGGTAACCGTGTGAAAGTGAAGGTGGTAAAAAACAAAGTTGCACCTCCGTTCCGCCATGCAGAGTTTGATATTATGTTTGGACAAGGAATTTCTAAAACGGGCGAAGTGCTTGATTTGGGTGTGGATCTGGGCGTTGTAGGCAAGTCCGGGTCTTGGTTCAGCTATCAGGACACCAAAATTGGTCAGGGGCGCGACACGGTAAAACAGCTTTTACAGGACAACATAGAACTTATGGAAGAAATCGAAGAAAAAATAAAGGAAAAATTGGCAGAGAAAAAATAATT
>JAITOO010000215.1 GCA_031289875.1 Flavobacteriaceae bacterium | reverse complement strand
GCATTTTTGTCCATAAAAATCTTTTCTGCTCTGTTGATTGAAAACAAAATATCTTCGATGGAGTAATACAAAAATCTAATTCCATAGCCGTTTTTTTCCTCAAAATCAACAACCGTGTCGTTCAGTCCGCCAACGTTGCTTACAATCGGCATCGTGCCGTATTTGAGGGAATACATCTGATTCAGCCCGCACGGCTCTACCCGCGACGGCATGAGCAGAAAGTCTGCGCCGGCATAGAGTTGATGCGCCAATTTTTCGTCATAACCGAAAAAAGTATTGAATTTACCGTTCAGGTACATTTTCATCAGTTCCAGACCGTCGGCAACCTGCGTGTTACCGCTGCCCATGACCAAAAAATTGCATTGCGAATTGTTTTCCTGCAAGGCTCTCCAAATAATTGTGCCTAAGAGGTCTGCGCCTTTGTCGGCAACGATTCTTCCGATGAAAAATACCAGCGGTTTTTTTTCGTCAAAATTAAAGCGGTCGCAAATTTCTTTTTTATTGATTGCTTTGCCTTTTTCAACATGATTGACATCGTAGTTGTAAACTATCTCCGTATCGGTTTCGGGATTCCAGACCGTGTCGTCAATTCCGTTTAAAATTCCCGTGCATTTAGCTCTTTCTATTTGAAACAGAAATTCCAATCCATTGGAGGCGAAAGACAACTGATTCATGTAGTTAGGCGAAACGGTCGTAACTTTCCAAGCGCATTTTACGCCCACTGCCAAAGAATTTACAACATTGTTCCAAGCCAGCAAAGAAGCGTTTTGAGGTTCAAACCATGGAAAGAATTTCACGATTTCCCAAGGCATCCAGCCTTGATACTGTGCATTGTGGATGGTAAAAACGGTCGGCGTTTCCGCAAATTTTCGGAATTGAAAGGCATATTTTACAAAAAACGGAATCAGCCCTGTGTGGTGGTCGTGGCAGTGGATAAGGTCAATCTTTTCCGACCAAGTATCGAGCCATTGCAAAACGGCAATCTGAAACGCCAAAAATCGGTAATTATCGTCTTCGTAACCGTAAATTGAAGGTCTGTCGAACATTCCCGGAATGGAAACAATGTACAAATCGAAGTCCAACGAGTTGATTTTATAAATGGAATAAGGAATATTTTCGCTCCCGAAAGGAAATTTTGCTTCGTGTTCTTTGACCAGTTCTTGTGTTTGAGTGAAAGTGTTTTCTACAAAAGGAATGACAACTTTGGCTCCTATTCCGCTACGTATTAGATATTTAGGTAGAGACCCGACGACGTCTGCAAGTCCTCCGACCTTGATGGCGGGATAGCATTCTGCGCTAATGTGTACTGTAAGCATATTTTTTTATAATTTAGAGCTAAGATATTGAAAAATTAATGAAAATAAGAATATTTGTTAAATTATTTCTTACGGATTTTCAAATACCACCCGCACGTTCACTCCGACTTCCAGCCCCAACAGAGAACTCGCTCCGCCGACAGTTTTAAGATTGCTTTTGTACAGCGAGACCTGCAAATATCCCGAAGAATTGAACAGCGCCATTGTCCTGCCATGATATTTGATTTCCTGCGAAAAATCTTCGACGACATCGGTGTACTTGTTTTTGATTTCCATATACTTCTCGTTCCTGACAAAAAACGTAAAATTCCGCCGTTTCCCAAATTGATAAAAAAGTTTCTCGGAAATATTCGTAACCACATTGCCATAGTTGTCAATATAGATAATCATGCCTGTAATTGTGTTGTTATCAATATTTTCCACAGGTTTCAACAAAGTCAGTTCCTTGTAAAAATCCATTTTTCGTCCGACCAAACCTATTTTTCCGCCTCGGGCGAGATGGCAAGCAACAGGAACAAAAAGTTCTTTGGCGAGAAAATGAAAGTCTTCATATTTATTAATCGTGATTTCAATGATTTCATCAGGCGCAAATTCTCCCGCAATCAGCGAAAGGATGCCGTTGTCGTTGGCAATAAAAAAATGTCCATTGATTTCGGCGGCAATCGGTTTCTCCAACGGATTTGGCAGAGCATCGACCCCGATGAGATGCACTGTCCCTTTCGGGAAATCCCGATAAGAATTTCGAATGAGATAGGCAGTCTGCAACAAATCAAAAGGCGCAACCTGATGAGAAATATCCACGACTATTGCCTCGGGCATACGGTTATAAATCGCTCCTTTTAAGGAAGATGTATGAAAATCGTTTTCTCCGAAATCGGTTGTTAATGTAATTATTGCCATTTTTGTTTACAAAGACAAAGTTATTGCTTATTTTTGTTTTCTTAAAATTATTAAAATAAAAAACATTTGAATCAGATACAACTAATCCTCGAAGACATTGATATCCAACTTTTTTACGGCGAGTTCAATCAAAATTTAAAAAAAATTGCCGAACATTTTCCCAAACTCAAAATTACAGGCAGGGACAGAATTGTTACCGCAGTTGGAAATGAAGAAAATTTGATTCTTTTTCAAGCAAAATTGCAAGAAATCATCAATTATATTCATCGATATAACACGCTAACAGATATTGCATTAGAAGGAATTTTGCACCATGATGAATACGAAAAAAAATTAGAAATCGAAGCAGAAAACATTATCGTTCATGGTGTCGGCGGAAAACTCATCAAAGCCAAAACCGAAAATTTGAAAAAACTCGTAGAAGCAACGGAAAAAAACGACATGATTTTTGCAACAGGACCCGCAGGAACGGGCAAAACCTATACCAGCGTAGCATTGGCGGTCAGAGCCTTGAAAAACAAGGAAGTAAAACGCATCGTGCTGACACGCCCCGCAGTGGAAGCAGGTGAAAGTCTGGGCTTTCTTCCCGGCGACTTGAAAGAAAAGTTAGACCCGTATTTGCAGCCTTTGTATGACGCTCTGCGCGACATGCTCAGCCCTGAAAAACTGTCTTCCTACCTCGAAAAAGGAATTATAGAAATTGCGCCGCTGGCATTCATGCGCGGACGCACGCTGGACGAGGCTTTCGTCATCTTGGACGAAGCGCAGAACACTACGCACCCGCAGATGAAAATGTTTTTGACCCGAATGGGAAAAAACGCCAAATTCATTATCACAGGCGACCCCGGACAAATTGATTTGCCTGTAAATCAAAAGTCCGGACTGAAAGAAGCAATACATCTGCTGGGGCACATCAAGGATATAGGCTTTGTTCAACTGACTGAAAATGATGTTGTTCGGCATAAATTAGTCAAGAAAATACTGGAAGCCTATCGGGAAAGCGGGGAAAAAGAGGGAAAATAATTTTGAGAGTCTTAACATTCGATAGATTTTAATATTTTCAAGATAAAAAATCAC
>JAITOO010000213.1 GCA_031289875.1 Flavobacteriaceae bacterium | reverse complement strand
TTTTTCATGCTTTCTTCAAGGTACGAAGGCTACCCGACGGTTTTGTTCGAGGCGCTTTTGCTCAATAAACCGATTGTCGCCACCGATGTTTCCGGAGTTCGGGAGATTTTGCAGGACGGGAAATTCGGTTTGATTGTTGAAAATTCTGAAAAGGGAATCGAAGCGGGGATGCGCCGTTTCCTCTCCCAGCCCGAAGTTCCGCAAAGCTATCTTTTTGCGCTTGAATCAAAAACGTTGCCGTTCACGTTGAAAAATTCCGTAGATTCGCTCATGAAAATCATTGACGAATTATAATCAATTTATGAATTTCAAAAAGACATGAAAAATCAAAGTATTATGGACAAGGATTATTACAGAATTGGAGCTAATGCTGTGATTGTCGGAGGAATACAAATCGGGAACAACGTGTTGATTGCACCCAATTCTTATGTTACGCAAGATGTTCCCGATAATTCTGTCGCTATTGGAAATCCTGCGCAAGTGATTAATAATGAGAATGCTACATTATGTTACATCAACAATCAGATATAGATTTACATGATAAAATTGTTATTTGTTAATACAGATTTAAGAGGCGGAGGAGCAGAAAAAGTATTAGTTAATTTGGTAAATAGCCTTGATTATTCTAAATATGAGGTAACTGTTTTTACTGTTTTTAAGGAAGGCATCAACCGAGAATATCTCAATCGGGAGATAAAGCAGAAATGGTTTTTCAATAAACCGTTTAAGGGATATTCTCGTCTTGCACTCCTGTTTTCGCCAAAATTTCTTTTTAAACTTTTTATTAAAAACAAATACGATATTATCATTTCATATTTGGAAGGGTTTCCTTCCAGAATTGTTTCCGGATGTAATAATCCAAATTCTCTGCTTTTAAGCTGGATACATTTGGAACTCTATCAGAATACAATATCCTATGAATTTAGGAACACAAAAGAAGCCGAAAAAGCGTACAATCGGTTCGATGAAATAGTCTGCGTGGCAAATACTGTAAAAGATTGTTTCTTAAAATGCCTGCAAATACCGGAAGAAAAAACGAATGTTATCTATAATCTATTAGATATACAAGATATCAAAAATAAAAGTCTGGCTTTTGAATTGCCCAAAATAGACAAAATAAGGCTCTGTACCGTTGGGCGGCTTAATCCCCAAAAAGGCTATGACCGGCTTCTTAGAATTGTCAAAAAATTATTTTGGAATAACCGGTTAGATTTTGAACTTCTCATTTTAGGAATGGGACCTTTGGAGTTAGAATTTAAAGAATATATTAAAAAAAATGAGCTGGAAAACATTGTAAAATTTTTAGGTTACCAAGAAAATCCATACGCCTACATCAAATCTTCCGACTTATTTGTCTGTTCCTCCTATAAAGAAGGATACAGTACAGTGGTTACCGAATCTATTCTATTGGAAACTCCTGTGATTACTACCGATTGCTCGGGAATGTCCGAAATTTTAGATGAGGGAAAATCTGGTATAATCGTAGATAATTCAGAAGAAGCCTTATATGAAGGACTTAAAAAGATACTGACTGACAAAGCGGAATTAGAGCATTATAAACAAAAAGCAAGAGAAAGAGCAGCCGTTTTAAGTAACCGGAATAATATAGAGATATTTAATCAATTTATTGAAAAATCACTGAGCAAAAAAAAATTCTCTCTTAAGTTTTAAGATGATTCTCGTTTCTTATCTGAAAAAATCCGTATTTTTGAATCTTGAATGACGAACCGTTTAAAAATATACATGGGAATTTTCATCGCCGTCGTTGCGCTGATGATGTATCTCGAATATACAGCTCCGAAGCCTGTGGACTGGTCTCCAACCTACTCCGCCGAAGATAAAATTCCGTTTGGGACGTACATTTTGGCGCACGAAATACCCAAACTTTTTCCCGACAGCAAAATACAATTCATTAAAAATCAAACACCTGCGGCGTATTTAAATTCTCAGAAAAACATTGGAACAGAAAATATCTATTTCATAATCAGCGCTTACAACAACCTTTCGGAAGCCGACCAAAAAGCCTTGCTCGCTTTCATCAAGCAGGGAAACGATGTGTTTTTGTTCTGTTCCGATTATTTTTATTCTGGAATTCTTAAAGATTCTTTAAATTATGATGTAAAAATTCTTAATTCCGTAAAAAAACAAGACTTTTCCGATGTCCAGTTCTATTTAACCAATTCAGCTTTTAAAAATCAAAAATTCAAGTTCAAGAAAATTACAGAGATTGCCTATTTCAGCAAGATTGATACCGCAAAAGCCATTGTTTTGGGAGAGTTTTTGACCGCTGCAAACGAACGCAAAACGAATTTCATCAAACAGAAATACGGAAAAGGAACTTTTTATTTACAGCTTTTCCCGGAGGCTTACGCTAACTATTTCATGCTCAACGATAAAGATTATGAATATTCGGTTAATTCTTTGAACTGCATCAATAAAAAAAATATCCTTTGGGACGAGTATAATGTGCCTGACGAAGGCGCTTTGAAATACATTTTTGCCAACCCGCCGCTGCATTGGGCGTGGATAATTTTGCTCGTCGGGACAGTTTATTACTGCCTGTTTTTCGGAAAGCGTTTACAGCGCATTATTCCTGTCATAAATCCGCTGAAAAACACAACCGTAGAATTTACAAAAACTATTGGAAATCTGTATTATAACAGTCGGGAACATCAAGATTTGATTCAAAAAAAAATCAAATATTTTCTTTATTTTGTGAAAGAAAAATATTTCATGGACACGGAAAACATCAATACGGATTTTTCCGAAAAACTGCACCTGAAATCGGGCGTTTCCAAAGAAATTACGGATAAAATCGTGTTTTTAATCCAAAAAAACAAAATCTCCTCCGCCTCTTCCGAAGAAGATTTGAAAACGCTCAACGAAGCAATTGATTTGTATTATCGAAAAAGCGGAACTTGGAAAACATAGCTGAATACAAAGTTCTAAAAATCCCTCAAAACTTCTGACAGTTTTTCTACTGCCGTTTTCATTTCATTTTGATTTAAACTCCCGAATCCCAGACGAATAGCAGAAATATTTCTGTTCTGATACAGCAAAGATTTAGGAATGGAAACTTCATTTTCCAAACATTTTCTGCTGAGTTTCATCAAGTTAATAGAAAAATTCCACTGAGTCCAAAGAGCCAGTCCTCCCGATGGAATTTTAAATTTCACGTAACTACCTAATTCTGTTTGCAATAACTGAGAAAAATAATCTCTCCGTTCCTGATAGATTTTCAGCGTTTTTTTTAAATGACGGTGAATTTCGCCCTCTTCAATCATCTCGCCAAGAACCTGTTCCGTAAAAACGTCTCCCTGCCGGTCGATGATTCCGAGAAACTTATACATTTCGTCAATCAGATTTTGGGGGGCAACCACAAATCCCGCCCGAAAACCCGGCGCCAGCGATCGTCCGAATGACCCAAGGTAAACCGTCATTCCCTCGCTGTCAGCGCTCGCCAGCGGCAACACCTGACTGTTTCCATAATGAAAATCATAGTCATAATCGTCTTCCAAAATTATAAATCCGTATCGGACAGACAGTTCCAACAGGTCTATTCTGCGTTGCGCACTCAGCGTTACGGTCGTAGGGTAGTGATGATGCGGCGTGAGGTACAACATTCGGACTTGGTGTTTTTGGCAGAGTTTCTTCATCGCATCAGTGTCGATGCCGTCGTCATCAACGGGAATCGTGAGGATTTTTGCACCTGCACGCTGAAACACCATGTTGGCGGCAAACCAACTCAATTCGCCCACAACAACGATGTCCTGCGGAGAAAGCAAAATTTCCGAAACGAGAAAAAGACTCATTTCTACGCTCCGCGTGATGACAATGTTGTCTTTGGAAATATGAAGACCCCTCGTCAAATTCAAAAAATTGGACAGATTTTTCTTAAAAAAGTCTCTTTGATTGGGATTTTCGGCATATTTTCGATTTTTTTTGCGTTTCAAATCGGAAGAATAGCGCTTTGCCAAATCGGCAACCTGTGAAAGGCGCAGGTCGGGCGAGCCGTCGTTGAAAGCCAGCAGGCAGTTCGAACTGTCAAAAGGATTGTCTAAAATATTGGATTTCTTGAAGTTAAATTTCGTTTGAGAAGGATAGCGAGCCAAAGAATTTTCATCATAAGATTTGATTTTATGAGGTTTTCCGTCGGATTTGTTGATGACGAAACTGCCTCTGTTCGGCAGGACTTCAATCCAGCCCTGCGCTTCGAGTTCGTCATAAACGGCTGTAATTGTATTTCTGTGAGTATTAAGCATTTGGCTTAATTTCCGCGTGCCGGGAAGTTTCATTCCTTTGGTCAAAAATCCTCGCTGAATAGCGTTAATCATCTGTGTTACAATTTGTAAATAAATAGCTGTTTCAGACTGTCGGTCAAT
>JAITOO010000196.1 GCA_031289875.1 Flavobacteriaceae bacterium | reverse complement strand
CTTGCCCCCTTGTTTTTATTAGGTTATTTACTTTTTGTTACTTAATTTTTCAAACAAAGAATCATAAAAAACAAATTTTTGCGAGGGGAAAAGCAATGATACTCTCTTTTTTGAATTTTTAAAGTTTATTTTTACCTTTGTCAAGTATTTTTGAGAATACTATTGATAATTTTTAATTCAAAAATAAAATTTATGAATAATAACCCCCCAATATTTATATATTATGAAGTTTCCAACATTCATGGGAAGCATATTTTACCTCCATCTTGCATTTTTTTCGGTATCAGTTGCCGCTCAGGCACAGCAAACCGTCAGCGGAACTGCCTCAGACATCCGTACAGGCGAAGCCCTTGAAAACGTTATCGTTTCGCTCAAAAAAGCAGACATCCACACTCACACTTCCCAAAACGGAAGTTTTATTTTAAAAACCGCGCTTCTGCCCGATTCACTCTACATTTCGGCAAAAGGTTACGAACAAGCAGCCTTTTCAGTAGATGAAGGACATCTCTCCTTCAATGTTCGGCTCGACCGCCTGACAATTGAACTGGCTCAAGTCAATGTAACTTCCGGACAGTTCGCTACCGAAGTGATGAGTGTCGATTTGAAGATGAATCCCGTTAATTCCGCTCAGGATTTGCTCCGCAAGGTTTCGGGCTTGTTCATTGCCCAGCACGCAGGCGGGGGCAAAGCCGAACAGATTTTTCTGCGCGGTTTCGACGACGACCACGGCACAGACATCGCCGTTTCGGTAGACGGAATATCCGTAAACATGGTTTCGCACGCTCACGGACAAGGCTATGCCGATTTGCATTTCGTTATTCCTGAGACCGTCAGAAATATTGATTTTGGAAAAGGCGCGTATTATGCCGACAAAGGCGATTTTGACACAGGCGGTTATGTCAATCTCGAAACTTATGATAAAATTGACAACAGTTTTGTCCTAATTGAAGGTGGCGCATTCAACTCCGTTCGTACAATGGGAATTTTCAATATTCTCAACGAAAATACCGGCAACAAACGGCGCAATATCTATGCCGCAGGCGAGTACAACTACACGGACGGTCCTTTTGACGTAAATCAAAACTTTAACCGCTTGAATTTATTTTTGAAATACAACGAGTGGCTGAACGATCGTTCGTACATCAATATTCAGGCTTCCACGTTCAAATCTCATTGGAATGCGTCGGGTCAGATTCCCGAAAGGGCAGTCAATGAAGGAATCATTTCCCGTTGGGGTTCTATCGACCCGACCGAAGGCGGAAATACAAGCCGTACCCACGTGATGCTAAACTACAAATACAACATCAGCGACAGCGAAAAATGGCAAAGCACGATTTACTATTCCAACTATAAATTTCAGCTGTTTTCAAATTTCACTTTCTTCTTGAACAACCCTGAAAACGGTGACGAAATTGAGCAGAAAGAAAACAGAAATATTTATGGAATGATGAATCAATACACCAAAAATTTATCGTTTGCAAACAGCCGTCTTGTGTGGAAATCAGGAACAGGCTTCCGATATGACAACATCGGCAACATAGAACTGAACCACGTTTACCACCGCAACACGCTGTTAGACAGAATGTCATTTGCTTCTATCGACGAGACCAACCTGTACGTTTACACTTCGGGAGAATGGCAATCAGGAAAATGGATGGTTAATCCCGCTCTGCGGCTGGATTATTTTATTTTCGGCATGGACAACAAACTCACCGACGAAGTCGAACAAGGCGTAACCAAAGCAAGGCTCAGCCCGAAACTGAATATTTTTTACAATTTCAATGAAAAATATCAATTATTCTTAAAATCGGGAATGGGTTTTCACTCCAACGATACCCGCGTGGTGATTGCTCAAAAAGGACGCAACATACTACCCTGTTCCATTGGCGGAGATTTGGGCACAGTGCTGAAACCTCTTCCCAATTTGCTGATTCAGCCTGCTTTGTGGTATTTGTCTTTGCAGCAGGAATTTGTCTATGTCGGAGACGAAGCCGTCGTAGAGCCGTCAGGCAAGAGCCTCCGCTACGGCTTTGATGTATCCATGAGGTATCAACCGTTGAACTGGCTTTACATTGATGCGGATTTTAACTATGCGCATCCGCGTTTCACAGACGAGCCAAAAGGCGAAAATTACATTCCGCTTGCTCCGACTTTCACTAGTACAGGAGGCGTTTCTGTTAAGTTAAATTCGGGATTTTCCGCAGGTCTCCGCTATCGCTATATGGCTGAATGCTCTGGAAATGAAGATTATACGGCAACAGCAAAAGGTTATTTTGTAAACGATTTGTCTTTGGCATATACGGTAAAAAAATGGGAAGTGAGCGTGCAAATTCAAAATCTTTTCGATGTGGAATGGAACGAAGCTCAGTTTTACACTGAAACCCGCCTGCTCAAAGAAACAGAGTCGGTTTCGGATATGTGTTTCACTTCCGGAAATCCGTTTTTCCTGAAAGCAGGAGTTAAGTTTTCTTTTTGATAGATTTAAAATTAGATTTCGAGAGTATGTTACAAGTAATTTTAGTAATATGCCGTTTTGTCGTAATAATTTTCATTGTTTTCGTAGAATTGTTGAAAATATTATTCAGCATCAGTTTAAAAAGGTAAGTTTTTGATATTAAATTATTTATTTGGAATATTTTCACAAATTGCCAAGCAAAATTTGTATTTCAGCGCAAATAAACTGAAAAAAATCATATTTTTTTCAGTTTATTATTTTTATTTAGACTAAATAAAAACTATATTTGCCGCCAAAAGAATTATTAACCATAAAATTATTTTCAATGAAAAAAAGTATTTTACTATGCCTTAGCATGTTTTCAATCAATATGCTGTCGGCACAAAACCTCTCAGAAATCAAAGTAACTTTGTCGGATTTGGAAGGCTATCCTGTTACAAAAGCCTCAGTTATCATGGACGGAGAAACACAGTCGGTTCATGTCAGTTCCGATGGGGAATTTCAAATCCGAAATCTGTCGGCGGGTGAACATAAAATCGTAGTTCACAGTCCGGAATACCACCCTTTGACCCAAACTTTTTCTTTGGGACAAAACGAAAAACTTGTGCTGAGCTACACGCTGAAACACAAACGGGACATTGACGGCATAGATGTTTATGGAAACAGATCCACAGAAGGTTTGGACGCTATCGTCCGTCTGCCTGTAAGCCCGCGTGAGATGCCTCAAACGATTTCTGTCGTTCCGAAAATTGTCATTGATGAGCAAGGTGCACAGACGATTACCGATGTCTCAAGGAACGTTGCAGGCGTAACTCTTTTCGGGACTTACGGCGGAGTGAGAGAAAGCATGTCTATTCGAGGCTATCGCGGAACGCCTGTTTTGAAAAACGGCATTCTGATGGATTCGGATTTTCGCTCAGGAGCCATTTTAACAGACATCTCAGGCGTAGATAACGTGCAGGTTATCAAAGGTTCTGCGGCTATCACGCAGGGAATCGGCAACGGATTGGGAAGCGCCGGCGGAGTGATTAATGTTGTTACCAAAACGCCTCAGTTTGTAAACAAGGGCGAAGTTTCATTAAGTTCGGGAAGTTGGGGGCTGTTCCGTCCTGCCTTTGATTATCAGACGGTTCTGGACAAAAAAGAAAGTGTTGCTTTCCGTTTGAACGGTTCATATCAACGGAAAGACAGCTACAAATCCTATGTGAGGAACAACCGAGTGTACTTCAATCCATCATTGGAATGGAGACCTGACAACAAGACGAAAATCACGCTGGAATCGGACTATTTCAACGACAACACCACGCCTGACAAGGGAACGGTTAATTTGTCCGACATTAACGAAAACAATCTTTACGAAATGCCTCACAACAAATTTTTGGGCTGGAAAACGGACAATACGCATACCCAAAGCACGACGTATTCCGCAAAAATTGTGAGAGAATTGGGAAATAAACTGAGTTTAAGAGCTTTGTACTCAAGCTCAACCAACAATATAGAAGACATCGGCGCTTCCATCTCTCAGAAAAAAGGCGAATATAACTTGATTAACAGGTCGTTGTCAAAAGCAAAAAGTACAGACAAAAACAAAGTCTTTCAAATTGATTTGATTGGAAAAGACTTATATACAGGAGCATTTAAACATACTTTCCAAGCCGGATTTGATTACAAAACCGGTGAAAAAAGTGCGGTCAGCTACGTTTACGCCAAGAGCAGCAACCCCGCCAAACCCGAAACCAGCATACCGATAGATATTAATTATCAGATAGACGTTCTGGGACAAATTTCCAATATACTTACGTTGCCTAATGGCGTTAGTCTTTCAGACCTTAAAGAAAACGGAACAACCATAACGGAATCAGGGGTTTACGGAATCACAGCGATGGATATGGTGAATTTTAAGAATATAGCTGCGCTGACTTTTGGACTTCGTTACAGCGCAGATTCCAAAAGAACCAATCCAAATGCGGCAAACGAGGCTTGGGATCCCTTTGTAGGCTTGATGATTACACCTGTGAAAAACATCAGCCTGTTCGGAAATTTTGCTACTACAACCAACCTCCGCTCTGCCAACAACCCGATGGCGGACGGCGGAACTATCGGAGCCTCGGTTTCCAATCAGGTTGAAGTCGGAATTAAAACCGATTGGCTGAACAACAAATTGGGCTTTAATGCTACTTATTTCTACATTAAAAATGGAAATATCGCCTATCAAGTTTATGAAAACGGAATACAAACTCCGTTTTACGAAAAGGCGGGAGACTTGAATAGAAGCGGAATTGAGCTGGAAGCAGTCGGCAACATTCTCAACAATTTGAAAGTGATTTTGGGCTACGCCTATTTAGATGTTCAATATCACAAAAGCCCTTCATATGTAGACGGTTCGCGCTCGATGAATGCGCCGAGGAACACCGCCAACGGTTGGGTTCGCTACGCTTTTGACAGAGGATTTTTACAGAATTTGTCGATAGGCTTGGGCGTTTATTACGTCGGCGACCGACCTGTAAATGAGTGGAGTACAGTAACTGACGGACACGGAACTACGCCGGGCATAAAACCTTTCAACATGCCTGCCTATACGACGGTCAATGCACAACTGGGGTACCTTTATAAAAATATGGAATTGCAGGTATTTTTCAACAATATTTTTGATGAAATCGGTTATACATCTTATTACAGAGGCGGTTACATCAATCAAATCGACCCCCAAAATATAGGAGTAAAATTATCTTATCATTTTTAATTCATTTTTAATTCAATATGGCTTTTTAGTTAGCCGGCTCTAACAGGTTTCACACCTGTTAGAGTTTTTAAAATACAAGAACTTAAATTATAAAAAACAACAGTTATGAGTCATCAAAACAAATTCAGAAAATTCATCAACGACATTCATTTATGGATGGGTTTGGGAGCAGGAATTGTCCTGTTCGCCGTCTGCCTTTCGGGAACGATTCTTACATTCAGAAGCGAAATTGAATATCTCTTCAACCCTAAAAAATATGACATTTCAGAAGTTTCAAACGCCCAAAAATTGGACATTGAAACCTTAATTTCCAAAGTTCAAAAGCAGGAAAAAGCGAAAGTGGTAAGCATAACCATTCCTGAAAATTCAGAAAAAAATTATCCGTTCGATTTGATGAAAAAAGAAGGAAGAACCTCCGAGCGGAAAGAAAAAACCGAAAAACCAAAAAAAACGGGAAAACCGGAAAAATCGGGAAAATCGGGAAAAGCAGAAAAAAAGAAACATCAGCGCCCCACAGCTTATTACATAAATCCTTACAGCGGAGAAATTGCAGGAAAAGACGGCGGCGGAACCTCAACATTTTTCATGACAATGATGAAACTTCACCGCTGGCTGCTGCTCGAAGACAGCATCGGAAGACCGATTGTCGGCATCGCCACGATTATTTTCGTCCTCTTGTCTTTTTCAGGATTGATTCTCTGGTTTCCGAGAAAATTCCGCCATTGGAAACGGTGGTTTTACTGGAAGCCCGGATTTAAAATCAAGTTTGGCGCACGCTGGAAGCGCATCAACCACGATTTGCACAACACCTTGGGCTTCTATTCTCTGATTTTTGTGCTAATCATGTCTCTCACAGGGCTTTGCTGGTCTTTTGAGTGGTACAAAAACGGAATGAGCTCTTTGATGAAATCCGAAGTTTTTGCAGGAAGAAACGAAAAACCTGTGGAAATTGAAATATCCGGAAATCAAACAATTCCATTAAGCCGAATATTGGATACTGTCAATCAGGAACTTCCGTATCAGGGCGATGTCCGCATTAGCTTGCCCAAAGATTCCGCAACGGCAATGACCGTTTCCAAAACCAAAAAAGGTTTCTTCGCTCTGTCTGCGCCCGATAAACTGTTTGTCAATCCGTATTCCGGAGAGATTGTAAAGAAGAATCTGTTCAAAGATTTCCCGTTGAACGTTCAAATCGTTTCTCTCATCAGGGCTTTGCACACGGGCGAAGTTTTCGGAACATTTTCCAAAATTCTGTATTTTCTCGCCTGCCTCATCGGGACTTCTCTGCCTGTAACAGGCACGCTGATTTGGCTCAATAAAATGAAAAAATAATTTTAA
>JAITOO010000125.1 GCA_031289875.1 Flavobacteriaceae bacterium | reverse complement strand
ATTCTCGTGCTTTGATTGAAGTAGATGGCGGAGTGACACTCGATAATGTCCGAGAACTCGCCGCAACAGGCGCAGACGTTCTGGTAGCGGGAAGCGCTGTTTTCCATGCCGAGAATCCTGTGCAAATGATTAAAGATTTGAAAGGGAAAAGCGAAAAACAATAAAGGAAAAAACAACTTTTCATTTAAAAAATCGTCCTCTTAACAGCAAAATACAACATGATTTTCAATAATATTCATTTCATTATCAATCCCATATCGGGAAAGGGGAAAGGCTCAGAAGCAAAAAAAATAATTGAAGAAAAATTTCCTGCGGAAAATAGACAAATCAAGCTCACACGCAAGAAAAACGATGCTTATTCGCTGGCTTGGGCTTCTGCCGAGCAAGGCGCAGACCTTATTGTAAGTTGCGGCGGAGACGGCACTTTGAACGAAATAGCTTCGGCGCTGGCGGGGAAAAATGTTCCTTTGGCAATCGTTCCCATCGGGTCGGGAAATGGTTTGGCTCGGCATTTGAAAATTCCTCTTGATATTGAATCTGCTTTGCAATTAATTGTTAATCAAAATTTTGTAATTAAAAATATAGACTGTGGGAAAGTAAACAGCGATTATTTTTTCAGCAATATGGGAATAGGTTTCGATGCCGAAGTTATTAATGAATACGCTCATCAAAAACAAAGAAAACTTGTAGGCTATCTGAAAAGCGGGCTGCTCAGCGTTTTCAAATTTCGTCCGGTTGATATTTTATTAAATTCTGATAATGAATCATTTACGGGAAAGGTAATGCTCTTGAATATCGCCAACAGCAATGAAATGGGCTACGGAATTTCCCTTACGCCTGAAGCCTCTCTGGAAGACGGTTTGCTGAATATTAATCTTGTGCGGAAATGCTCTTGGCTGAGTTTTGCGTGGATGGGGTTGGGCATTTTATTCAGAAAAAATTGGAGCAAAAATCGGAAAATATTTTTGGCAAAATCTTTAAAAATAGAAACTTCTGCCGATTATATACAGCTCGACGGAGAATTTCACCCGCTGGAAACAAAAAAACTGGAAATTTACGTCGTTCCTAAAGCATTGAAAATATTGTGTTAATTAAGAGTTTATTTACATTATTGTCCGATAAAAAATGGCAGAACCGATGGGGTGCAACCAAGTTTATTGTATTTATTCTTAATTTTGATTGTTTTAAATTATGTTTTTGAATACATCAAAATTTACATATCATTTTATCGCCATATTTACGGTAATCATTTGGGGAACAACGTTTATCGCTACCAAAGTACTAATTAACAATGGACTTACACCCGAAGAAATCTTTTTGTACCGTTTTTCTATGGCTTATATTGTTACATGCTTTTTTGCTCCTAAAAAATTGTTTTCTAATACTTTAAAGGACGAATTTCTATTCCTTCTGCTGGGTTTGTGCGGAGGCTCGTTCTATTTCATGGCAGAAAACACAGCGCTGGGCATTACGTTGGTTTCCAACGTCTCCCTGATTTTATGCACCACGCCGATTCTTACTGCTGTTTTGTCTTTTCTCGTTTACCGCAAGGACAAGTTCACTCGAAATTTCATCATCGGTTCGGCAACAGCTTTGATTGGCGTAGCTTTGGTAATTTTCAACGGAGGTTTTATATTGAAAATCAATCCATTGGGAGATTTTTTGACTATTTTGGCAGCTTTTGCTTGGGCTTTTTACGGCTTGCTTTTGAAACGGTTGGAGAATAATTATTTGACTTTATTCATCACGCGGAAAGTGTTTTTTTACGGAATGATTACCTTATTTCCAATGTTTTGGATTAAACCTTTAAATTTTAATCCGAATATTTTAACTAAGCCTCTTGTATTGAGCAATTTATTATTTTTAGGATTGATAGCTTCCATGTTGTGTTTTTTCCTTTGGAACTTGGCAGTCAAGCATATAGGCATGATTCGGGTAACCAATTATTTATATATCGTTCCGCTTGTAACTTTAGTCGCTTCCAAAATAATTCTAAACGAAAAAATCACATTAATCGCACTTTTAGGCTCCATTTTTATATTATCAGGCGTATATTTGGCAGAAAATGGAGTGAAAGTGAAACTTCCTCGCCGAAAATTAAATTAAAAAATGAAAACTACACGAAACGAAAAGATTTTCAGGATATTATGGTATGCAGCCGCTATTTCTTTGACGATATATTACGGCGTAAATCCCTTCCTTGCGGGAGAGACAACATGGTATAACATGTTGATTTTCATGGGTACCGCTTTGTTGGGATATTTTTGCGTCAGCACATTGGTAGAACGTTCCCCTGTTTTGGGCAACGTTTCGGGAATGTCGGCGAATGTCGGCGAAATGTACACACAGTTTTATTTTGGAAATATCGGCATGGTTTTCAGCGCTTTGTATTATTTTATTACCCATTTAATTGGGCTGAATATTTGGACAAAAAAAGAAAATCAAGATTCCGAAGGAAAAATCAAAATTGCCAATACCAATAGAAATGCGCTGATTCTCACCGTGTTATTCTGTCTTGCAGGAATCGCCGTGATGTGTTTTTGGGGACATAAAATCATCAAGGAAGACAATCAATTCTTATTTGTTTTGAATGTAATTGCCTTTGTAATAGGAATTTCCGCACAGTTTGTCATGATTATGCGTCAGCCTTTCTCATGGATTTTGTGGAGCATCTGCAATGTCGTCTGGCTGGTCTTGAACCTCATTTCGAACAACTATATATTTGCTGTTCAGTCTGTTCTTTATGAAATCAATGCCGTCATCGGGATTTACAAATGGTACAAATACAAGGAAATACTAAAACCCTAAAAATTACAGCAAAACCGTATTCCTCACAGTTTCAACGCTTCCCTCACTCTTTTCAGCGTTTCCTGCGCAATGGGACGGGTTTTTTCTGCTCCTTTCTGCAACGCCTCTTCCAGCAAATCCTGATTTTTCATGTAATAATCAAACTTTTCGCGGGCTTCGCCGAACTCTCTCAAAACCACCTCAAAAAGTTCTTTTTTTGCCGAACCGTAACCATAACCTCCTGCCAGAAGATTCTTTCGCATGATTTCCGTTTCTTTCTGTGTAGCAATGAGTTGGTAAATAGAAAAAACGTTGCACGCATCGGGATTTTTGGGTTCTTCCAAAGGTGTGGAATCTGTTTCTATCGACATAATCTGTTTTTTCAAGATATTTTCAGGAGAGAAAATTTCAATCGTATTTCCTTTAGATTTGCTCATTTTTCCGCCGTCGATGCCCGGAACATACATCGTGTTTCCCTGCAATTTAGCTTCGGGAAGAGTCAAAACCTCGCCATATGCCTTGTTGAATTTCTGAGCCACATCTCTCGCAATTTCAAGATGTTGCAATTGGTCTTTCCCGACAGGGACAATGTTGGCATTATACAAAATGATGTCCGCCGCCATGAGAATCGGGTAAGTAAACAAACCCGCATTCACGTCGTTCAGACGGTCGGCTTTGTCTTTGAAACTGTGTGCTAAAGCCAGACGGCTGTACGGAAAATAGCAGAGCAGATACCACATCAACTCGGTAACTTCAGGTATATCAGACTGTCGGTAGAAATAGGTTTTGGACGTGTCCAGCCCGCAGGCAAGCCATGCTGCCGCAATTTCGTAAGTATTCTTTTTCAACGTTTCGGAATCTCTTATCAACGTCATGGAATGAAGGTTGGCGATGAAGAAAAAAGATTCATTTTCAGGTTTTTGCGCCAATTTGACAGCGGGAACAATTGCCCCGAGCAGATTTCCCAAATGCGGTGCGCCTGTGCTTTGTATGCCTGTTAAAACTCTCATGATTCAATTTTAGTGGTGCAAAGGTACGGTTTCTTAAAAAATTTTCGACGACGATGAATCTTCTTTTACCATTAAAATTATATCTTTGCAAATATTTTAAAGATGAAAATACTGCACAGAAACCTGATTCAGGGGCTGGAACAATCCTTAAAAGAAAGTTTTTTTGAGCCTGACAAATACGCGGATAAAGTGCTGGAACGCACACTGAAATTCCACAAAAAATGGGGCAGCAAAGATCGCGCTTTCGTCTCTGAATCCTTTTATGAGATTATCCGATGGAAACGCCGTTTGGAGTTTTTTGCCAACAAAGAAATGACGGCGGAAAATATCAATCTCATCATCGCTACCTATCTTTTAATGAGCAAGATAGAACTTCCTCCTTTCCCCGAATTTGAGAAAGTATATATCAAAAAAATCAAAAACCGTTTCAAACTTCCGTTTCCATCGCAGGCAGTCGATTTTTCCATTCCCGACTGGCTTCAAAGCCGCTTGGAGAAAGAATTAGGCAAAACTTGGACTAAAGAGATGAGGGCATTGAACGTTCCCGCTCAAACCGTTCTTAGAGCTAATACGTTGAAAACAAGCACGGAAGAATTAATCCGGAAATTAGCGGAAGAAAACATCAAAGCAAATTTCATTCGAGGCAGCAAAGACGCCGTAGTCTTGGAAGAAAAAAGAAATGTATTTAAAACTCAGGCATTTAAAGACGGAAATTTTGAAGTGCAGGACGCATCTTCGCAGTTGGTTGGCGAATTTCTTGCTCCCGAAGAAGGAATGCGCGTAATTGATGCTTGTGCGGGAGCAGGCGGAAAGACCCTTCATCTCGCGGCTTTGATGAAAAACAAAGGACAAATCATCGCTTTAGACATTCATGAATGGAAACTTCAAACGCTCAAACAGCGCGCCCGCCGGAACGGAGTATTTAATATTCAGACGAAAACAGCGGATTTAAAAACGCTGAAAAAGCTGGAAAACACTGCCGACCGCGTGCTTATTGATGCGCCGTGCAGCGGTATGGGCGTACTGCGCCGAAATCCTGATGCAAAATGGAAATTGCAAGAAGAATTTATTGACCGAATGAGGGCGGAACAGGAAAAAATCCTCGAAATTAATTCAAAATTGGTAAAAAAAGACGGAATTTTGGTCTATGCGACTTGCTCAATTCTTCCGTCCGAGAATACCGAACAGACACATAAATTTTTAGAATCTCATTCTGATTTTGAATTGCTGGAAGAAAATCAAATTTTGCCTTCTGTGAGCGGATTTGACGGCTTCTACATGGCAAAGATGAGGAGAAGATAAAGATAATCAACTTAATTTTTCTTCCGGCGGCAAGATTTTTTTCAGCAAAGTCAAATATTTTTCTTCCAACTCTTTGAACGTCAATATTTCACGACCTGTATAAATCAACATTAAGCAGACAGGCGGGGAAATAACTTTTGATAATTCTTCTTTATGAAGCCTGTAACACTCCCGCAACAAGCGTTTTATGCGATTTCTATCTACCGCGCGTTTGAATTTTTTTTTAGAAACAGAAACGCCCGCCTGCTTGTTTTCAAGCTCAAAATCAATATAATACACCATTTGCAACGGATATTTTCCAACCCAAGTTCCGTTTTCAAACAAACGGTCAATCCTCCGTTTCATCTTTAGATGTTCATTTCTGCTATATCCCTGATTCATAGATGAGTAATCGTTTCATAGTTAATTTCGATTCATTTTCTGCGGTTTTTGTATCATTATTGCCGTTTCGTAAAAAGTTTGTCAAAGATAGCGCATTTGCACGAATGGCAAACAATTATTAATTTTGTCTAAATAAAAATAAAAAAAAACGAAAAAATATGTACCCAACAGATGTCGTGCTTCCGATGAAAGCACAATTGATAAACAATGGATTTGACGATTTGAATACGCCTGAAAAAGTAGAAAACGCTTTGAAACAGTCGGGAACTACTTTGCTGGTTATCAACTCAGTATGCGGCTGTGCTGCAGGAAGCGCTCGTCCGGGAGCTCTTCTTTCTTTGACCGAAAGCAGAAAAAAACCCGACCATTTGACGACTTCTTTCGCCGGTTTCGATATCGAAGCTGTAAAAACCGCCCGAGAACATTTAGTTCCGTTTCCGCCATCTTCGCCGTCGATTGCTTTGTTCAAAGACGGAGAGTTGGTGCATTTCCTTGAAAGACATCACATTGAAGGCAATTCAGCAGAGCTGATTGCAGAAAATCTACAACAAGCCTACGAAGAATTTTGTTAAAAAAAATGGCTCTGACAGAGGAACAAATCAACGCAATGGGAGAGAAAATCGTGGAATGCTTGAAAACTGTCTATGACCCTGAAATTCCGGTAGATATATATGAGTTGGGATTGGTGTACGACGTGCAGGTCAGCACAGACGGCGAAGCGGAAATATTGATGACTCTTACCACGCCTAACTGCCCTGTGGCAGAGTCTTTGCCTGTGGAAGTAGAAGAAAGAATCAAGTTGATTGACGGCATTGACAAGGTGAAAGTGAAAATCACTTTCGAACCGCCTTGGGACAAGGATATGATGAGCGAAGAAGCTCGGTTTAGCTTAGGATTTTTATAATTGACTATAAGACAGCTTATTGCTTACAATCTATGATAGAAACCGCCGGAGCCTTTGTCCTTTCTTATTTAAAATATGGAGATACTTCTCTGATTCTCAAATGTTTTACGGAACAATTTGGCTATAAAACTTTCTTGCTGAAAGGCGCTTTTTCTTCAACGAAAAATAAAAAACATCATTATCTGTTCTACCTGAACGAAGTCGAAATTTCATTCTATCAAAAAAGAAACGAAGCGTTGGAACTTGTTAAAAACATCAGTCAAGGGCAGATTTTTGAAACACTTCATTCTAACGTTTTCAAATCCTCCATTCTCACTTTTCTGGCTGAAATCCTGAATCAGAGCCTGAAAAACGGAGAAGCAAAGGACGTTCCGCTGTATAATTTCCTGAAAAACAGTTTAACCGCTTTTGATAAAAAATCAGAATATTTTTCGGATTTTCATCTGTATTTTCTTCTTGAATTTTCTAAATATCTGGGTTTCTTTCCATTAGAAGAAAATTTTTCTTTGCCGTACTTCAACTTACAGGAAGGAATTTTTTCTCTTCGCTCCAAAAATACTTCCAACGAAGAAAATGCTGTTTTGTGGAACAAGTTGCTGCAATATGATTTTGCAAAACCCTGCAACTGCTTCACTTCCGCTCAACGAAAACAAATGCTGGACGAAATGCTTAATTATTACGAATTTCATCAAACCAATTTCAGGAAACCGTTGTCTTTGGAAGTTTTAAAAGTGGTTTTCAGTTAAAATTCAGGAAATCACACCGCTCCCTATCAGTTCGTCGCCGATGTACCAAGCGGCAAATTGTCCCTGCGTTACAGCTGACTGCGGCTCGTCAAACAAAAGATACAAGCCGTCTTCAAACTGATGCAGCGCCGCCTTTTGCAGCGGCTGGCGATAACGGATTCGGGTTTTGACCTGCAAAGGTTCTCCCAATGGCAGGAGATCCCGTACCCAATGAGTTTCTTCTTTGCTGATAAACAATGCTTTGCGAAATAATCCTGCGTGATTTTTACCCTCTCCGACAAAAATCAAATTTTTCTGAACATCGGTGGCAAGGACGAAGCACGGCTCAACATGTCCGCCAATTCCCAAGCCTTTGCGCTGTCCAATCGTGTAATAATGCGCTCCCTGATGCTCTCCGATGAATTTTCCGTCCGTTTCGGAATATTTTATCGGCGCAGACAAATATTTCAATTCTTCTTCCCATGAAGAAAAAACGGGTATTTTTTGATGATAAAGCGCATTTTCAGGTGAAATTTCAATGATTTTTCCTTTTTTCGGCTTTAATTGCTGCTGTAAAAAATCGGGAAGGCTGACCTTTCCAATGAAGCACAAACCTTGCGAATCCTTTTTGTCTGCCGTAACCAAATCCAAATCTTTGGCGATTTTACGGACTTCGGGTTTGGTCAGATTTCCTATCGGGAAAAGAGATTTTGACAGTTGATATTGATTGAGTTGGCACAAAAAATAAGACTGGTCTTTGTTTGTATCAACACCTGTGAGCAGGCGGTAAATTTCCTTTCCTTTTGTGCCAAATGATTCCACACGGGCGTAATGTCCTGTGGCGACTTTGTCTGCGCCAAGCGACAGTGCGGTTTTCAGGAAAACGTCAAATTTTATTTCGCGGTTGCACAATACATCGGGGTTGGGCGTTCTGCCGCGTTCGTATTCGCGAAACATGTAATCGACAATGCGTTCCTTGTAAATCTCGGAAAGGTCGATGACCTGATAGGGAATTTCGAGTTTTTGGGCAATCAGCAGAGCATCGTTGCTGTCTTCGACCCAAGGACATTCGTCTTCGAGGGTGAACTCGGCATCGTTCCAATTGCGCATAAACAGCCCGATAACGTCGTGTCCTTCCTTTTTAAGGAGATACGCCGCTACGCTTGAATCTACGCCGCCTGACAAGCCTACTACTATACGCATGAAAGCTCTTTTATCCCCTGAGGGAAAATTAATTACAAAACGGTTATTTTTTTTCTTTTACGGGAGCATTTTCCGGATAGCGGGCAACGGTAAGTTCGCGGGAAATAGCGCTTTTTTCAACCTTGATTTTTCCTGCCATTGTTTCCAAAATAACTCCATCGTCGAGAACGTCGGCAATTTTGCCGTGTATGCCTGCGGCAGTTACTATCCGAGTTCCTTTGTTCAGGTTTTCCTGAAAATTTTTCTCTTCTTTTTGCTTTCTCATTTGCGGTCTTATCATAAAGAAATAGAAGACCACAAACATTAATAAGAATGGCAAAACCATTGACACCCATCCTGCGCCTTGTCCTTGTGCCTGTAAAATCGTTATCATAAAAATTTATTTAATTTTTGCTTGAAACTGTATATTCATAGGTTCAAAATTCCCTTCAATTCTCACGGATTTGAAGATTGTGCCGGGCGGAAAGCCTGAGGAGTCAAAGGTTACGGAAACCGAGCCTTTCTTACCGGGAAGCACGGGCGATTTGGTGAAATCGGGGGTGGTGCAGCCGCAAGAGGGTATTACTTCCGAAATAATCAACGGTTTTGTGCCTGCGTTGGTAAAGGCAAATTCGTGGGTTGCCTTGCTTCCTTTGGTTATTTCTCCGAAATTAAATTTACCTTCGTCAAATTTTATAACGGCATCGTAGTGTTTTCCGTGTTCGTACTTTTCAGCCAGCGCCTGCTGCATTGCGGGATTTTTTTCGTCCTGCTTGCAGGCAGAAATTGCGGTCAGTGCGATGAATAGGAACAGTATTTTTTTCATTTTTGGTTAAATTCGTCCCATATCTTTGGCGTATTTGTCGAGAATGCCGTTGATGAAAACGTGGCTGTTGGGCGTGGAATAAGCCTTTGCCAGCTCAATGCACTCATTGATAACTACTTTGGTCGGGATTTGGGGGAAATAGTTAAATTCGCAGAATCCCATGGAGAGAATGATTTTGTCGAGTTCGGCAATGCGGTCAAGTTCCCAGTTGTGGGAGCGTCCTTGAATGATTCTCATAAATTCGGGATAGTGGCTGATAGTGGTTTCGAACAAATCTCGAGCAAAATCTCGGTCTTCGTCGTTTTTGAAAACTTGAATCAAACTGTCGAAAGGTTTGTCTATCCACAAGGATTTCAATGTTTTCAGCGTCATATTGTTAGCGATGTGGAAATCGTCTGCCCATTGAAGTTTCAGTTCTTCGACCCATTCGTAAAGGGTGGTATCTTCTGCAATATATTTGACAAAGAGTTTTTGAATGAGTTTTGAGTCTTCTTCAAAACTGCTGTTTTGGTTTTGCAGATAGGACATGTAGTTGAGCGAGGTTTGGAATTTCTTGAAAATAATAGCGGGATAGTTGTCGTTTTGACCCCACAACAAGTCGCTATGTTTTTCTGAATATTCTTTGCGCAGCGGATTTTCTTCTATCATTTTGAAAACGACGTTGTTCACGAACTTGGTATTGGGATTTTTTTCGTCTTCCGTTGCATATCTTTTCTGCTTTCGTCTTTCAAGCATATCAGTGGCATAATCTCTGATTGCGAGAAGTAAATTCAATTCGTACACATACAAGTCGTAAATCTCATATAAGGACTGAAACATTCTTTTCTCTACGAAGTCCAGCGGCGATTTGCTGATGTTGTAAGCATAAATGCCTTGCAGGACTTTCTCTCTAATTTGTCTTCTTCCTAACATAATCAAGAACTGTTTTTAGTTTTTATTGAGTGTTAAATTTTATTATTATTTTTCATTAGTTATTTTGATTGAGTCGTTGCGGGCGGACTTTGCTGAGGAACAGACGGCTGTGCAACCAGTACGCCGGCAAAGATGGACAATGCCACGATGATGATACCCAACGTCCATGTTGCTTTAGTCATGAAATCGTTGGTTTTTTGAACGCCGAACATTTGAGTTCCCTGTCCGCCGAAGGTAGAAGATAAGCCTCCTCCTTTGGGATTTTGGGACAAAATAACGAACATGAGAAACACGCAAGCAATAATTACAAACAACATGATTACTCCAAATGCTATATTCATACTTCTAAATATTAGGTCTTTAATTTTTTAATTTTTTTAATTTCTTTTGCAAAGTAACTACTTTTTTCCGGATATTTCAAACTTAATATCTTAAAAGCTTTGATTGCCGTGTCAAATTTTCCCTGTTCGACGTATAATTGAGCCAGCGTAATGGTCATCAAATTAGCGATATTTTTAACGTCATCTTTCTTTAAATCAATGCTTTTGCTGTCTTTTCTGTCGGGAACAATTTTGGGATTGACGTCGATAAAACGTTCAATAATTTTTTTCTGTTCTTCCTGAGAAACAGTCTCTTTCGGCTGTAATTTTTTGTTGGACAATGCCATCCACTGTGTGAACGTCAGCCTTTCCGAAGTGGTGATAAGGTCATCTTCTTTTTCTTCCAATTCGGGCGTAACTTCTTCCAAAACAGTATTTTCCACTAAAATCTCACGATTTTTTTCAACGAGATTTTCAATATCTTCAAGAATTATGTTTTCTTCTGCAAGATTTTCTTTCTGATTTTCAGCGCTTTCTTCTACAAGATTTTCAATTTCTGTTGTGGAAATATTTTCCTGCCAAACTGTCGTTTCTTTTGCAAATTCCCGATTAATCACAGGATCCTCAACAATTTTTTCTGTTAAAGTCTCTACTAAAGCCTTTACGGGTTCAGGTTTTTTCAAATCTTCTTCCTGCGGAGCAGCCTGCCCCGTAAACAAATAATTGATTCCTAATTTTTCTATGTTTGGATATTTTTTGTTTTCTTCTGTAATTAACTCATTTTCAATAATAATATGAGTTTCTTCTTCTTTCAAACTTTCTTCTTTTTTTTCGATAACAGGCTCTTCCTGAGAAGCAATTTCTGTTCGGTTCTCTTCCGGAATTTCCGTTTTTTTCTCCGAAATTCCCTCTGTTGTCAAACTGCCGAAACTATCTAAATAATCCGGATTTTTTTTGTTTTCGGGCTCATTTTCTGCAAATTTTTCGTGTTTTTCTTCTTTTCTTTGAAGAATTTCCGTTTCTGTCTGAACAAAAACCGTCGGCATTATCGGTTTATTGATAAAATTTTTAATCACATTTCTGTGCAAAGAGTAAACCGACAATTTTTCGATGTCAGGCTGGATATTTTCCGAAGAAAAGTGTTGTTTCCACTTGGTTTGCAGTGCATAAAACGACTGCGTAAAAGGGTATTTTTCAATTTCCTGTTCAATGCAGGCTTTGTCCGAAATTGATAGAATTTCAGGGTGTTGCAAAAGTTGTATAATTCTTTGTGTTTTCATGTTACCAATCAGCTACTATATCGTTAAAAATCTGGTCAATAATCTTTTGATTAATATTTTTGCACAAACCGTCTTCCACACTGGAAAGCATTTGGGTAGCGTCGTAATCTTCATAATCGGAATAAGTTTTTTCAAAACTTTTTTCAGGTTGTATCTGATTGTCGTACCGTACTTTAACCGTTATCGACAGTCGATTGCTCGATGCCATATCCGCGCCGCCCGTTCCGGAAGACTGCACATTGATTGGAGAGACTGAGTAATAAGTAATTTCTCCCTCAATGCTAATATCCGGATTTACAGTGGTTTGCAATAATCTTGTGCGCTGGACGAACCGCACTTGCAGCGCCGTCGTAAAATCCATGCTCAGATTGATGTTTTGCAACGGAGCATAATTTGGAAATGTACTGATATTCACTGTTTTAATACTTGGGTCTAAGGACGAACCCGTGAATGTATAACAGCTCGAAAATAAAGATGTTATAACAAGCGAATAAATTATTTTTAAAAGTATTTTTTTCATGTTGCCATTTTATTTTTCCAATTATTGATTGTTTCTTCTTTCAA
>JAITOO010000108.1 GCA_031289875.1 Flavobacteriaceae bacterium | reverse complement strand
TCCAATGGGTTACTATAAATCTTGGGATTTTTTCATCGGTATCAAAGCCAACATTTTGCGCGATGCCGTGAAATATCAGGATAGAAGTTTCAGAAACTACGGAAGCAGTTTTTAGGCAGAATATGCAATTATTCCCACTACGACTAAAAAATGATGAAATCAGTGTGGTTTTGTGTATTTCGGCAAAAATGAACGTGAAAAATAACTGTAATTTCAACTAACAAATGCAACTTTAGGTAGAGAAAAACCTCAATCAGAGGCATGCCCTGATTGAGGTTTAGGAAAAAAGTACATTTATCCCGCGAGCAAAGGTACACCATTTCTGCAATGTGCAAACTAAGGATGTAGCCAAAAAATGATTGCCGAAGCAATCGGCAAGGACAAATCGGTCGTGAGCCGTGAGTTGAAACGAAATGCCAATAACAGTGGCAAATATTCGTTTGAATATGCCCAAGATATGGCAGAATTGCGTAAGGAGCGCATGAAAAAGCCTCGAAAATTGTTAGCGCATGTCAAAAAAAGAAATCTTGGCGTTGGTTGAGCAAGACTGGTCGCCACAGCAAATAACAGGCAGACTCAAACGAGAAAACAAACTCATCAGGCAGTACACCCCCCAAAAGGCAACCTTCAACGACTTTAACGAACAACAAATCAAACAGATACAATTCAAAATCAATAATTGACCCAGACAAAATTTAAATTTTTATTCACCTAAAGAAATTTTCTTCTTAAATTTACACTCCTTAGTTGCATTCAGTTGTTGAATCTGCGCTTTCATCTTTGCCCATTTTTCTCATTAACAAAAACAAATTATTTTATATCTTTGTTGAAATTACAATATATTATTGCCATAATGAATACGAAAAATAGAAAAATAAAAGTAGGTATCAGCGTAGGCGACCCTAATGGAATTGGTGTGGAAATTATCCTCAAAACCTTTTGCAATAAAGAGATTTTAGAATTTTTCACGCCTGTCATCTTCGCTTCCACCAAACTGATGTCTTATCAAAAAAACATTTTTGGGTTCAATTCCCTGTACTTTCAAGGGGTTTTCAAGCCCGAAGAGGCTGTTTCCAACAAAATCAATGTAGTAAACCTCTGGAAAGAAAACGTTTCCATTGAGTTCGGCGTATCTACTTCCGAATCTGCGTTCATGGGGCGCAGTTCGCTCCTCGCTGCCGTTGAGGCGTTAGCCGCCGGAAAAATTGACGTTCTGGTCATGTCTCCGATAAACTCCGATTCTTTGCAATCCGGTGATTTTCCGTATTCGGGAGTTACGCAGTTTCTGGAAAAACGATTTGAGGGAAAGGCTTTGACTCTGCTGAAAGGCGGCGATTTGAAAATTGCGCTGACAACCCAGCACCTTCCCCTGTCGGAAGTTTCCAACAAATTGAGCGGAAAACTTATTAAGAACAAAATCAGAGATTTAAACAACACCCTGATTCGGGATTTCTGTATTGAAAAACCCAAAATTGCTGTGCTGGGACTCAATCCCCACGCGGGCGACCATGGACTTACCGGAAGAGAGGAAATCGAAATTATAGAACCTGTTATAAAAGAGTGCTTTGACGAAGGGATTTTGGCTTTTGGCGCTTATCCTGCCGATAGTTTTTTCGTTCCTAAAATTTATACAAATTTTGACGGAATTTTGGCAATGTACCACGACCAGGGGTTGATTCCGTTTAAAACGCTGGCTTTTGAAACAGGAGTTAATTTCACGGCAAACCTGCCCGTCATCATCACTACGCCCGACCATGGCATTGGCTATTCTATTGCGGGAAAGGGGATTGCGGACGAATTTTCTTTCAAGCAGGCAATTTTCGAGGCAATAGAAATTTACAAAAATCGAAACGAATATAACGAGCTGAAAGCAAATGCCTTAGGAAAGGTGAAAATGGACGCTAACGTTTCCATTGATGAAGATTTGCCATTAGACTAAAAAAATGAAAAAAAAGTTAAATGTTAATGCGCTAAAAATCAGCAAATTGAAAATAATTTCATAAATCTTAACCTATATTAATATTTTGAGAGGCGATATATCCCTAAATTTGCATCAGAAACCGGAAACAAAAGAAAAACTTCTTCATCACACTAAAAAACATTTGTTTAGAACACAAATTTAAAGCATCAGCGGATGCTTTTTTTGTTTTGCAGATTTAACAAAATACATTTCCATTGATGAAGGTTTGCCGTTAGAGTAAAAATAAAAGAATTAAAAAAAATAGTAAAAGCGGTATTTTTCATCATTTATTTATTTTATATTTGCAATAAAGTGAGCGGGTGGTGAATCGTTGAATCATTTTTGGTCAATCTCACCCTTAACCGTTCACCTTTTTTATATAATATGCCTCTTTTTTTTTATCCTTAAAATAGTAAAACTATGTAATACTGTCCTTGTGTTTTTTGTTCAGCATTGCCGATTATTACAGTTTGCTTATAAGAGAATATTTTTGATAAAAAGAGATTTGTTAAATTATCAATTAAATTTAATAAGCAAATAAGGAAAAAACTCTCCTTTCAAACGCCCTCTAAAATTTTTTACGCATCTTTGTTCTGACTTTTCTCGCATTTAGAAGTTGAATTTGCGAGGTAATTTTTGAATAAATTTTAAACAGTTTACAAACATTTAGTATTTTTGTCCCATAATTTACCA
>JAITOO010000089.1 GCA_031289875.1 Flavobacteriaceae bacterium | reverse complement strand
GTTTGTTTTTCTCTCGTATTGGCAGCAGGCAGGCAGTTTTTGATATGCCTCATCGGAAGCCTTAACTTTTTCGCTGTCATAGCCGGCTTTTGCAATTCTTTTAAGAACAGTGTTCAGCGAAGTTTTTTTAGCATCATACGTTATTTTTGCCGTCTTGGAATCTACATCCCACACTACGTTTGCTTCGTTTGAAAGGTTTCCTGCCTTTTCAATTGTGGCTTTGCACATTTCGCAAACTCCGTTAATCTTAACTTCTTCGGTTTTAGCGTTTTTAATCTGAGCGTTCATGCAAATCCATGCAAACGTGAAAAAAAACGCAGTCAGTAAGAATCTTTTCATGATTTTTTTTACTAAATATAGTAACATATTTCGTACCAAAAAATAAGGTTCAAGACAATTTCGGCATGAGAGTTATCAGCCTATTGTGCGATTTCTAAAGACAGCGGTTTTCCATTGAATTTCAAATTGTTGAATTTATTCAGCAGTTGATTGGCATAAGCGGAATCTACTTCAAAAAAAGTAAATTTGTCTCGAATGTCAATTTCTCCAATGTCCGCTTTTGCACCTTTGGTGTTCTGATTGATAAGGTCTAATACTTTGATTTTGTTTATATTATCTCTTTTTCCCAAATTGAAGAAAAAGCGTGTAAAATTAGTATTTTTGTTCCGTCCATTTCTTCCATTTCTTCCGTTTCGGTTGTTTCGGTCATTCCTATCGTTTCTATCATTTCTATCGTTTCGGTCATTCCTGTCCCGACGGTTTCCGCCTTTTCTGCTTCGGGTGTCCCTTTCAGAAGACCGTTCGTCTTTATCAACAGGGGAAATATCTTTCTGATTTTGATAGAAGTCCCACACCGATTTCAGTTCCAGATACATGATTTTTTTGTACAGTTCTTCTTTGGTAATATCCGTTAAATCAGGAGTTTGGGACAATTCAAATTCTTCTTCGTTAAAATTGATGTTGCGCAGTTTTTCATACATGGATTTTTCTTTGGCGCGGAGAATTTCCTCTTTCGTCGGGATTGCCATTTCCTCTACTTTGATAGAAGTTGCCTCTTTAATGCGTTTAAATTTCCCCATTTCGCTCGGGCGGATAATTGCGATGGATTCACCGTCTTTGCCGGCACGCCCTGTTCTTCCGCTTCGGTGAACGAAGACTTCCGGATCGTCGGGAAGAGAAAAATGAATAACATGGGTCAGGTCGGTTACGTCTAATCCGCGTGCGGCAACATCTGTTGCAACCAAAATTTGAACATGTTTCAGACGGAATTTTTTCATCACGTTGTCTCTCTGAGCCTGAGACAAATCTCCATGAAGCGCATCGGCAGAATAGTTTTGCTGCATTAGAAAATCGGCGATGTGCTGGCTTTCTACTTTGGTTCGGCAGAAAATGATAGCGTAGATGTCGGGATTGGCATCTAAGATTCTCCGCAAACCGTTGTTTTTCTGTCTGTCGCGCACCACGACAAACTTGTGAGTGATGTTTTTTATCACGGCATTGATAGCTCCGACAGAAATTTTCTGTGCGCCTTTCATGTAGCCTTTGGCGATTTTTTCGACCTGCTTAGACATTGTTGCCGAGAACAGCAGCGTTTGTCTTTCTTTGGGCGTTTCTTCCAGAATTGTTTCCAGTTCGGTTTTGAATCCCATAGACAGCATTTCGTCGGCTTCGTCTAAAACAAGCCATTGTATGTTATTGATTTTCAATGCGCCTCGTTTCAGCATATCGTTCACTCTTCCGGGTGTTCCGATAACAATTTGAGGTTTGTTTTTCAGTCCTTTGATTTGCTCGGTGATGAGCGACCCGCCGTAAACGGCTAAGGATCGTAAGTTCAAATGTTTAGCGTAGGATGCAATATCTTTAGCGATTTGCAGGCAAAGTTCGCGTGTGGGGCAGAGAACGAGCGCTTGCACGTTGGTTTGACTGGTGTCTATCATTTGCAAAATGGGCAAGCCGAAAGCGGCAGTTTTTCCCGTGCCTGTTTGTGCTAATGCTATGAGGTCTTCGTTTTGGGTGAGTAAGAAGGGAATCGTTTGTTTCTGAATTTCAGTCGGTTCGCTGTAACCTAACTCTTGGATAGCTTGTAATATGTCTTCTGAAAGACCATATTCTTGAAATAAATTCATTAATGATTTTTAAAAATTGGTGCAAAGATACGATTTGTTTGGCAATTAACAATTTAAGAAATTGAGAGATTTGTAATTTTCAGCTGTGCCTCACGATTTCTTCTAATTTTTCTTTGTTCAGGATTTTTATGTTTTTGCCAATGGAAGAGATTAATTTTTCTGCACAGAAATTTTTTAATATGTGTATTACGTTTTCTCTGGAATAGCCTATCAGTTCTGACATTTCTTCGCGCGAAAGCGGCATTCCTGCGTATTTTTCGTTGCTGTAATATTTCAACAGGAACATTGCCACCGAGCCTTGCACATTCTTTAAACTTGTGTCCACCAGCCATTTGGCGTTATTTATCAGATAATTTTCCAACCTCTCGTTGAGCAATTTATAAAACAGGAAATTACTTTCACAAAGGGAATTGAGAAACAAAATCGGTATCACGAGCATCTTTGCCGAAGTCAGCGCATAAAAACTGTACGGATAATAATCTTTTGACGCATAGTCTTTTCCAATAAATTCGCTTTGATGCAGAACGGCAAGCATTCGCTTTTTAGTGGTCGATTTGTAGATGACTTTGCAATAGCCTTCCAAGATGTAATAGCTGTTCACGGCAAAACTGCCCTGCTTAAAAACAGCTTCCCGTTTGTCAAAATCAACCACCGTGCAATTTTCCAGCAAAAGTTGCTTCTCATGGTTAGTCAATGTTTTGAAAATAGGCAGTTTAATAATTTCTTCCATTATGAAAAGTAAAATTTTTCACTTACAAAAGTAAAATTATTAATTTAAATTAAAAAATAATATTGCCTTTTTTTTGAAAAATTCGTAATTTTTTTTCATCAAAACTTAATCTTTTTTATGGCAATACTCCACAGACTTTATTGCCTGATTTTCAATTATTGGCAATAACTTTGCAGCAATAATGTCATGAACGAAACGCTACTCATACTAATAGAATTTATAGTCGTCCTTGCGGCGATTTTCATCGGTGCAAAAAAAGGCGGACTCGGACTCGGAATTTTCGGAGGTCTTGGGCTCGCTGTTTTGGTTTTTGTTTTCCATTTGAAACCTCAATCTCCCCCGATTGACGTGATGCTGATGATAGTCGCCGTCATCACGGCGGCAAGCACTTTGCAAGCTGCCGGCGGCATTGATTACATGGTGCATATTGCAGAAAAAATGCTCCGCGCCTATCCGCCTGCCGTTACGATAGTTGCGCCTTTGGTTTCCTATCTTTTCACGTTTTTGGTTGGAACGGGACACATTGCTTACGCTCTGCTGCCTGTGATTTCCGAAGTAGCTACCGAAGCCAAAGTCCGTCCGGAACGCCCGATGAGCGTTTCTGTTATCGCTTCGCAGCAAGCGATTACCGCCAGTCCGATTTCAGCGGCAACAGCAGCGCTGTTGAGTTTGATTATGGTGAGAAATCCGGAACTCCGCTTGACGGATATATTAATGGTCTGCATTCCTGCAACGATTATCGGCGTGGTTTGCGCCGCCGTCGTGCAGATGTTTATCGGTGTGGATTTGGAGAAAGACCCTGAATATCAACGCCGTGTAAAAGAAGGGCTGATTCAAATCAAACAGAAAAACGGCGAGATTAAAGTTTCTTCTAAAACAAAATTATCGGTTGTAATTTTTTTGCTGAGCGTAATTTGCATTGTTTTAATGGGGTCAATTCCTTCGTTAAAACCCTCTTGGACAGGCGAAGCGATGCAGATGCCGAATATCATTGAAATTGTGATGCTTACGGCAGCCGCTGTTATTATTTTAGTTACTCAGCCGAAAATTGAAAAAATTGTTTCGGGAAGCATCTTTTCCGCAGGAATGACGGCAGTTATCGCTATTTTCGGCATTGCGTGGATGGGAGACACCTTTTTCGGCGGGAATATAGATTTTTTTAAAGGACTGCTGACGAATATGGTTACGAATCATCCTTGGACATTTGCCATTGCACTGTTCATCATGTCGGTGATGCTGTTCAGCCAAGCTGCAACGGTGCGCGCACTGATGCCTCTCGGAATTTATTTAGGAATCCCTGTTCCGAGCCTGATAGCGATGTTCCCTTCGGTAAATGGATATTTTTTCATTCCAAACTACCCGACAGTGGTTGCCGCTATTAATTTCGACCGCACGGGAACGACCAAAATAGGAAAATACGTGCTGAATCACTCTTTCCAACTGCCCGGATTTATCGCAACGATAGTCTCCGTAGCTGTAGGATTTGTGATGGCTTACTTGATTTTTTAATTGAAAACTGAAAATTAAACTTTAAACAAAAAAATATTGTCATGTACAGAATAGAAAACGACTTAATAGGGGATTTGCAGATACCTGAAAACGCTTACTACGGCGTTCAGACACAGCGTGCTGTAAACAATTTCCACATTACGGGAATCAAACTTTCCAGCTATCCCGAACTTATCAAAGCCCTCGCCTACGTGAAATGGGCGGCGGCAGAAACCAACTGCGAACTTGGGATTTTAGACACTCAAATCAAAGATGCCATCGTGAAAGCCTGTCAGGAAGTCATCAACGGAAAATTCAACGAAGAATTTCCAAGCGATGTCATTCAAGGCGGTGCAGGGACTTCTACCAATATGAATATCAATGAAGTAGTAGCCAACGTTGCGCTGGAAATTATGGGACACAAAAAAGGCGAATATCAATTTTGCTCGCCTCACGATCATGTAAATCTCTCGCAATCAACGAACGACTCGTATCCGACTTCTATCAAATTGGCTTTTTTAAATTCCAACAAAATTTTAATCGAACACCTGAAACAGCTGATTGACTCTTTCCATAAGAAAGGAACAGAATTTATGCATATTTTGAAAATGGGTCGTACACAGTTGCAAGATGCCGTTCCGATGACTTTGGGACAGGAATTTGAGGCTTTTGCCGAAACTTTGAGCGAAGATGTCGAGAGACTGACCCAAAACTCCAATTTGTTTTTGGAAATCAATATGGGCGCAACTGCTATTGGAACAGGTTTGAACGCAATTCCGGGCTACGCTGAACTCTGCGCAAAAAACTTGACGAAAGTTTCCGGTTTTCCATTCGTAAAAGCAAAAAATCTCGTAGAGGCAACGCCTGATACAGGTTCTTACGTGATTTATTCTTCTGCCTTGAAAAGAGTGGCTATTAAATTGTCAAAAATCTGCAACGACTTGCGTTTGTTGTCCTCCGGACCTCGCTGCGGTTTGAACGAAATCAACCTGCCGAAATTACAACCGGGTTCTTCCATCATGCCGGGAAAAGTGAATCCTGTAATTCCCGAAGCGATGAATCAAACTTGCTTCAAAATTATCGGTAACGACTTGACCGTAACTATGGCTGCCGAAGCAGGACAGCTTCAATTAAACGTTATGGAGCCTGTAATTGCCTACTCTTTGCTGGAATCTGTAAATATCTTGACCAACGCTTTGGATTGCCTGCGTGAAAACTGCATCGACGGCATCACCGCCAACGAACAGCATATGAAAGAAATGGTTTTAAATTCTATTGGAATCGTAACTGCTTTGAATCCGTACATCGGTTATAAAAACAGTACGAAAATCGCCAAAGAAGCGTTGGAAAACAACCGAAGCGTTTATGATTTGGTTTTGGAACACAACCTTTTATCAAAAAATGAATTGGATGAAATCTTGAACCCTGAAAATATGCTGGGACCTCATCAGAAATTTGAACACTAAAAACTGTCCATTAAGCCTCTTTTTATATAATCCCTTTAAAAACAGGTTGGTATTTTGCAAAAAGCAGTACACAAAATGTACTGCTTCTCTTATTTTTTACAGTTGATACTTTCTGTAATATCGGGTTTATTTATGTTCTATTGTCTATCCGTTCAGCAATTTTGCTGCTTCTTTGGCGAAGTAAGTGGAAATCAGGCTTGCCCCTGAGCGTTTGATGCATGTCAGGCTTTCGATGATGGCTTTGTCGTTGTCGAGCCAGCCGTTTTGTGCTGCCGCTTTAATCATGGCGTATTCTCCACTCACTTGATAAACAGAAATCGGCACATCAACAATCTCGTACAGCCGTGCGACGATGTCCAAATAGGCTTGTCCGGGTTTCACCATAACTATGTCCGCGCCTTCGTCGATGTCCCGTAAGGTCTCATTAATCGCTTCGCGTGCATTGCAGAAATCCATTTGGTAGGTCTTCTTGTCGCCGAAGCCCGGTGCACTGTCCAAGGCATCGCGGAAAGGTCCGTAAAAAGAACTCGCATACTTGGCGGCATAGCTCATAATCCCGACATTTTGGAAACCGTTTTCTTCCAATGCTTCGCGAATGGCGGCGACGCGTCCGTCCATCATATCGCTCGGGGCGATGAAATCTGCTCCTGCGGCGGCGTGGCTGAGGCTCATCTTGACCAAAGCATCGACCGTTTCGTCGTTGAGGATTTCGTTGTTTTCTACGATGCCGTCGTGTCCGTAAATGGAATAGGGATCCAAGGCTACGTCGGGCATGACAACCATTTCGGGAACAGTGTCTTTGATTGCCTTGATAGTCTGCTGCATGAGTCCGTCGGGATTCCATGCCTCTTTACCTGTGTTGTCTTTGAGTTTGTCATCAACCTTCACGTATATATTGACTGCCTTGATTCCGAGCGACCAAAGTTCTTTGACTTCTTTGATGGTCAGGTCGAGAGAATGACGGTAAATTCCCGGCATGGAAGAGATGGCTTTTTTGATGTTCTTTCCTTCGGAGATGAAAATCGGGAGCATAAAATCATCGGTGGTGAGGGTAGTTTCTCGTATCAGGTCGCGTATGGCTTGGGTGGTTCTGAGTCTTCTGTTTCTATTGAATATTATCATTCAGGTGAGTTTTTTAATTTTTCTGTAAAGTTAGTTGTTTTTTGATTATTTTTCTTTTACTTTCTTCTTCCAAATATTACAGTTCTTTTTTTTCGTACTTTTTTCTATCAACTTTTCGGAAAATAAGTTTAGAGTTTCTGTATTTTGTCTGCAAGTTACATGGAAATCAAACCGCCTCTCATAAATTCTCTTTAATAAACTCCGTCATTTTTTGGTAGAGTTGGTAACGTGTTTTTCCGCCATAAATCCCGTGATTCTTGTCGGGATAAATTGCCATATCAAACTGTTTTCCCTGCTGAACGAGCGCATTAATCATCTCCATTGAGTTCTGAAAATGCACGTTGTCGTCTGCTGTGCCGTGAATGATGAGGTAATTTCCTTGTAAATTTTGCGCAAAATTGAGCGGAGAATTATCGTCGTATCCGCTTGGATTCTCCTGTGGAGTCTGCAAAAACCGTTCGGTGTAAATGGTATCGTAATAACGCCAATTGGTTACAGGCGCAACGGCAATTCCCGTCTTAAAAAGTCCTTCGCCTTTGGTCATACAAAGCGAAGTCATATATCCGCCAAAACTCCAACCCCAAATTCCGATTCGCTCACCATCTACATATGCCTGACTCCCAAGCCATTGAGCTGCCAAAATTTGGTCATCTAATTCTAATTTTCCAAGTTGTTTATAAATGGTTTTTTTGAAGTTCTCCCCTCGTCCGCCTGTGCCGCGTCCATCAATGGAAACCACGATATAACCCTGCTGAGCCAGCATTTGAAACCACCAATAATTGAACGAATCCCAAGAGTTGTTTACTGTTTGCACGCCCGGACCGCCGTAAACATATATCAAAACGGGATATTTTTTGGTTGGGTCAAAATTTTTTGGTTTGATGATAAAAGCGTTCAAATTTTCGTTTTTTCCATTGGGAATGTTTATAAATTCCAGCGGACAGATTCCCTTTTTGCTTGCATATTCCAGCAGTTGCGCATTGTCTTCCAAAGTTTTAAGAAGTGTTCCTTTGTTGTCTCTCAAAACATAGACGGGAGGCGTGTTTGCCGTGCTGAACCAGTCTATCAGACGCGAAAAATCGGAGCTGAAAAAAGCCTTGTGCGTACCGTCTTCAGGCGTAATGAGCGCCTGTTTTCGGGTTTGAATATTTATTGAACTGATAACCCGATTATTAGCGCCTTTTTCAGTGGATTGAAAATAAATGTTTTGAGATTTGTCCACACCATAAATTTCTGTAATTTCCCAATTTCCCTGGGTCAATTGATTTTCCATTTTTCCGGAGTTGGAATACAGATACAAATGATTGAAACCGCTTCTGCCTGAGTTGATTATAAATTTATCGTTGTATAAAAATTCTAAAAAAATGTTGTCTGTATCAATCCAAGTTTTGGAAGTTTCCGAAAACAATTTATTGACCGTTTTCGCCTCGCTATCGACGATTGAAAAATCGACTTTATTTTGCAAACGATTGGAAGTCAAAACCATCAAATTTTTCGATTTTGGAGCAAATTTGATTTTGATAATATAATAGTTTTCAACGGAATTAAGCAGAATTTCATGTGTTGATAGCGTTTCCAAACTGTACAAATGCAGAGATACTTTGGAATTTTCTTCACCTGCCTTCGGGTATTTAAAAATCAGATGTTTAGGATATAAATTACTCTGGTACAGAGGAATATCGACTTCTTTCACATGGCTTTCATCAAATCGGACAAAAGCTAAAAATTTTCCGTCAGGCGACCATTGAAACTGCCTCACCACGCCGAGTTCTTCCTCATACACCCAATCGGAAACGCCGTTAATAGTCTTGTTCGCTTCGCCATCGGTTGTTACCTGCGTGGTTTTTCCGTTCGCAAGATCCTGATAATAAATATTATTCTGATACACAAAAGCAATTTTACTTCCATCGGGCGAGAAAGTAGGCTCTTGAATTTGTATTTTATCAAAAACCTTAGTGTAATTCTGCGTTTTCAAATTGTAAACTGTGTAAATCCCTGATTTTGAATTGCGGTAAATCGGCGTTGATTTTTCTTCCAGCAATAAAAAATTTTCATCGGGGCTGAAATGATAATCCGTGAACCGCCCTTTGATAAGGGTTTCGATTTTTTCAAAAGTTTGATAAGAATATTTATCAATCCCAATGTCGGTAAGGATTGTGTAATATTTTCCATCTTTCATGGAAACAATGTTGTCAATAGATTTTGGGTAAAACTGTCCGCTCCAAATTTCTTCCAAAGAAATATCCTGAGCAGAGGCATTGACGACGGCGAAAGGAAAGCAGAACGTTCCTAAAATGAATTTTGCAGAATTTCTAAAATGGTGAAGCATTTTGTTTAAATTATAGGTCAAAATTAGTAAAAAGAATATTAGCAGGGAAAACTTTAGAAACAAAAAAAAATCGAATGAAAATTTGCAGAGTTAGAATAAAACTGTTATTTTTGCAGTCGCAATTTCAAGGTCTCATAGCTCAGTTGGTTAGAGCATCTGACTCATAATCAGAGGGTCGCTGGTTCGAGCCCAGCTGAGACCACAAAGATTAAAACCGCTACCACATTAGGTTTTAAGATTTTTTAAAAATATTTTTCCAACATTGAAGCTTCAAACGTTAACAAAAACATTAACAAAATGAAGCGCAAATGAAAAAAAGAATCTTACTCTCTGACGGCTGCTCATGCAGCACGCCTTGTATTTATCCGCCCGACTGGCAAAGCGGCGGAAAGGCTTT
>JAITOO010000064.1 GCA_031289875.1 Flavobacteriaceae bacterium | reverse complement strand
ACTATCAATCATTTGTCAGATAGAATAATAGAGTTGTATGAGGAAAAATTTAATCAAATGAAAGAAGAAATCCAACGTTTGAAAGAAGAAATTGAAAAGTTAAAATAACGCATTATTTTTAGCGTTTATAAAATTCAAAATGACTATCCGTTATACTTTCTAAAAAATCATATAATCAGTTGGTAGTTAAGTCGTTTATTTGAATTTTATGTAAACTCGGCTATTTTAATGTTTTCCAAATAGTTAAACCCTGAATTAGGTAGAATAGCGGATATTTATTAAAAACAATTACTGTAAAACTCTCAGATAAACCTGAAATTGTCTCTTTCTTTTAAAAATTCATATTTGCCCCGAAAACTCATAAGTTCGTCATAATTAATGGTTTGACTATACAAAAAATCTCTTGTTTTTTGCAGTCCAAAAGGCTTTCCGGCGGGAGAAAGAATGCAGGAATGCCCGTTGTATTCAATATTTGCGCCGTCCGTGCCGATACAGTTTACAGCACATATAAAGCACTGATTTTCAATTGCCCGCGCTTTGAGCAGCGTATCCCATACTTCAATTCGAGAGCGTGGCCATGAAGCAGGACAGATTATCAAGTCGTAATCATCGGTATTTCGCATCCAGACCGGAAAACGAAGGTCAAAACATATTGAGGGTAAGATTTTCCAACCCAAATATTCAAAAGTAATTCGTTGATTCCCGCAAGTATAAATATCCGATTCTCTGCTCAATGAAAATAAATGGCGTTTATCGTACTGTGTCAAGATTTTTCCGTCGGCAATGAAAATAAAACGGTTGTAATACCTTCCATTTTCCTTGATGGGCAGGCTTCCGCAGACTGCTTTTCCGTTTTTCAGAGAAAAATTCTTAAGCCATGAAACGCTTTGTCCGTCCATGTTTTCCGAAATTTTTTCTGCATTCATGCTAAATCCTGTGTTGAACATTTCTGGCAAAACGGTAATGTCAGCCTTGGTGTCTGCCAAAAGTTGTGAAAGAAAGTTGAGATTGGCTTCAGCATTTTCCCATTCAGGACTGTACTCTACAATTTGAATTTGAAGTTTATTTTTCATCAGAAACTAAAAATTTCTCCGGTAAATATAAGTGTATTTTAGGATATTTACACTGCCATTCGTTTTTTCATAATATTATCACAAAAAATAACAAAATATCCGCTATACATACGCCCTTACTCTAAGTATTCGCAATAAAATGATAAAAATCATATTAATATTTTATGATTATCCCAACAATCTATAACTTTTTTTCATAGATTTGTGCTGTTAAATTTAATTTAAATTTCTTTATCAAATGAAAGCGTTAATTATACTTTTTACGAGCCTTATAGGCAGCATTGTTTTAGGACAAGATCCTGAAATTTCTTACAAAATAACCCCACACCCCATCAAGTACGACCAATCGGTTACCATTACGGTGGACAGATCTTCTATTCCATCTGAATGGAACGCAATGCCTGATTTGTATTTTTGGGCTTGGGCAAAAGACGACAACGGCACAGATCTCGGTAACAGCTTGCTGAACGGTGCAGATTGGAATAACCCTGCAAATCAATTGACATGGGTTGAAGGCGGTGGCGCAGACGGACAGGGCGCATTCACAACCACTTTTACGGTTTCTGAACTATTTCCTGATCTCGACCCCCAAAGCGTGGCGTATGTGAACTTCATATTCAAAGAACAAAATAACGGAACACAGTCTGCTGAAAACATCGAATACAACGCCAGACCCATGGAATACACCGTTGCCCCCGACCCGATTGTGAGCAATCAACCGGTTACAATTACCATTCCGTCAGGAGCAGTGCCTGCTTCTTGGGGCGTTAATCCCGACATTTATTTGTGGACTTGGGTAAAAGGAGATTCCGACCAAAATTGCAATGACTGTTCTCAATTCATTTCAGAACAAGGACTTATCGTCGCTCCTCAGATGACAAACAACGGTGACGGCTCTTATTCCATTACTTTTACGCCGTCAGAGTTCTACCCAACAAACGACATCAGTGAAATCGGACTTTTATTCACAACGAACTTTATACCGTCAGGGTTAAGAACCCTTGCGCAAACAAGCGATATGTCTGAATCTGTGACAAACTTGGCCACCGAAGATATTAAAATCTTCAGCCAAAAAGATTTGCAGGTAATTCAAAATCCTGTTAAAAACGGCGTGTTGCAACTCAGATATGCCAATGCCAAAGGCGGAGTGCTTTATTTGTACGATACGGCAGGAAAATTGATAAAAACTTTCAAAACCTCTGCCGACAGTGGAGATGAAACTTTTAACCTTAGCGGTCTTCCCGCAGGATCCTATTTATTACAGCTGAAATCCGACAAGGGAAATGCTGTTTCCAAAGTTTTAGTGAAATAATTTGTTCTTATTATTTATTTATAGATTTTGTATCGGGTGTCAATTCAATATTGCGCCCGATATTTTTATGCAAAAAATTCTATATCTTTGTAAACAAATTTTTTATGGAACTCTCTCCAAAATTGGAACAATATATCGAACAGAATATCGAAGCAGAACCCGCTTTATTAAAGGATTTGCGGCGAGAAACCCATCAAAAAACTACCCAGCCGCACATGATTTCGGGAATTTTGCAGGGACGGATTTTGAGCCTGCTCTCAAAAATCATTTCGCCGGACTTGATTTTGGAAATCGGAACGTTTACAGGCTACTCAACACTCTGTCTTGCAGAAGGTTTGACCGAAAACGGAAAAATCATCACTGTGGATAAAAATCCTGAAACAGCGTATCTTCCGAAAAAATATTTTGCCCAATCGGAATTTTCATCAAAAATTCAATTTATAAACCAATCTGCTGCTGAAGTAATCTCTGATTTAAACGAAATCATAGACTTGGTTTTCTTAGACGCCGACAAGGAAAATTATGAACTTTACACAGACCTGCTCAAACCAAAATTGAAAAAAGGAGGTATCATCTTGGCAGACAATATCTTGTGGAAAGGAAAAGTCGCAACCGATGCCGACGACCGAAAAACAGAAGCCATCCGCAGTTTTAACCGAAAAATACGCGGGGATAATTCACTGGAAGTTGTAATTTTGCCGGTGAGAGACGGCATAAGTATCATCAGAAAAAAGTAAATTTGCAGATTATGAGTAAGTTTATTGGTCAAGTCAGCGTAGCGCCCGTGCGGAAAGAGCCTTCCGATGTTTCGGAAATGGTTACCCAATTGCTGTTCGGCGAACTTTGCGAGGTTATCGACACAAAAAATCAATGGTTAAAAATCAAAATTCTCTTTGACGGCTATGAAGGCTGGATTGACTCCAAGCAAACGCTGGCAATCAGCGATATAGAATTTGCCCATTTTTCCCAACAAGTTTCGTACATTTCCGAACCGTTTGGTCTGCTTGTTTCTGACAATCAGCCGTTTCCCGTAACTATCGGCGCAGAAATCCATCATCTCGACAAAAATCATATTTTCGAACTTACGCCGAATAATAAATTTTGGGTAGAAGAAGAACTGATTGAAGGAAAACAAAACAAAAACAAAGCTATTGAACTGGCTTTCAAATACATAAATACTCCTTATTTATGGGGAGGAAAAACCACCTACGGCATTGATTGCAGCGGACTTACTCAAATGGTTTATAAGATGGCGGGGTTCAAAATTCCGCGCGATGCTTCCCAACAGGCGGAAACGGGCGAAGTGCTGAGTTTCATCGAAGAAGCCGAAGCGGGCGATTTGGCATTTTTTGAAAATCAGGACGGGAAAATTATTCACGTCGGGTTCATTCTGCCCGACAATAAAATTCTCCATGCACACGGTAAAGTCCGCATTGACAATTTGGACTACACAGGAATTTTCAACTCCGAACAGAACCGCTACACACATCAATTGCGATTTATCCGCAGAATTTTTTGAGATTTTATATGCAAACCCGATATTCCTCATTTGAAACAGAAGCCGCGCTGGACGAGGTCGGGCGGGGATGTTTGGCGGGACCTGTTGTGGCGGCAGCGGTCGTCTTTCCCAAAGATTTTTTCCACCCCGAAATCAACGACTCCAAACAACTGACCGAGAAAAAACGCCGAGAATTGGACAATATTATTCGTGAAAATGCTTTGGATTTTGCTGTTGCGGAAGTTTCTCCTCAAAAAATTGACAAAATTAACATTCTAAATGCGAGCTTCTTAGCTATGCACCGAGCCTTAAATCAATTGAAAAATATTCCTGATTTTCTCCTCGTGGACGGCAACCGCTTTAAAAAATACAGGGAAATTCCGCACTTCTGCGCCGTCAAAGGCGATGCCAATTTCCTGAATATCGCGGCGGCTTCCATCTTGGCAAAAAATTACCGAGACCAATTGATGACCAAACTTGGCTGCGAATTTCCTCAGTATCAATGGGAAAAGAACAAGGGCTATCCGACCTCTGCGCATCGAAAAGCGATTGAAAAATATGGAATTACGCCTTACCATCGAAAAACTTTCCGCCTCCTTCCCAACCAGCTTTCATTAGATATGTAAAGGTCGGAGAGATAATTTTGGTACTGTCTTAAATTATCAGAATCAGTTATAGCCATAAGTACCGGTTTTGTAATAATATTGTTGTATATACATTCCAATAACGTTGTCGTGTATCTGTTCATCTTTGAAAAACAAATCGTTTTCCCGTTGTGTCAAGCTAAAATAATTCCCGACAGCCTTTCTATTGCATACCACGTCTGGCGTTGATTTCCCTTATTTTGACTTTGACGGCGCACGCTGAACGCCCAAATGATTGAGGTTGCCGGTCGCAGAACGAAGCCCGTTGCTGATGTCTCTCAACGAATTTGACTTGGCAAATTGGCAAAACAGCATCGAAACAAGGTGCGTCCAACTATTAAAGCCTTTTTCGTATTTGTGGTTTGGTGTTCTTTGACAAGTTTCTTGAAAATTTGCTTGTCTAATTTGCCTGTTATTTGAGAAAAAAGTGTTAATTTATGTATTCATAAAGAGATAATTTTTTGTCTTTATTCTCCTCAAAAAATGTATTTTTGAGGAGAATAAAAATTATCTCTTTATTTTTTTATTTAGGACGGGATTGTTTTTTTAACATATTTTTGTTACGATTTATTTTTATAATCCGTGCATTATTAACATCTTTGCAAATTATAAATTTCATTTGAATGAAAAAAACAACCGTTTTCATATTCCTACTTTTATC
>JAITOO010000226.1 GCA_031289875.1 Flavobacteriaceae bacterium | reverse complement strand
TAAGCGCCAAATATCTGGCAGTATTTTTTGGCAAACCGATGCTTCCTGTGGGCAGTGCGTTAATAAAATAAAAGTTGTTGATTTTGAAATTAAATTTGAGCTGCATTCTGCAAAGAATGCAGTTTTTTAATTAGAAATTTCTAAACAAGACAAAGCAGGACAGAATCCTAAGTTCAACTCTCAAGTTCAGTTAGTAAATGTGAATTTAGGGATTAGAAAGAATCATAAAAAAATCCGTACCTTTGCAAAGGAAATGGGAACAAAAAAAATATTTTCGTTTTTATTGCTGATAGTCGGCTCGTATTTATCTTTCTGTCAGCCAATTAAAGTCTATGACCAAATTTCGGCAGAAGAACTGGTCAAAAATGTTTTAATCAATTCTCCGTGCGCTTCGGCATCAAATATTTCTGTGAAAGGTGCAAATTTCGGCGACAATACGCAGAGTTACGGCTATTTTACCAAAAACGGTTCAAATTTTCCGTTCGCCGACGGAATCATTCTCAGCACGGGAAAAGCCGTATATGCAGAAGGTCCCAACACCTATTTGCAGGATGTCAACGCTCCGAGCTGGTACGGCGACAGCGATTTGGAAAAGGCGTTGAACCTGTATTCAAACAGTACTGTCAATGCTACCGTCATAGAATTTGATTTTCTGCCGATTGCCAATAAAATCAGTTTTGATTATATTTTTGCTTCCGAAGAATATCACGACACAGCGCAATGTATTTATTCTGACGGCTTTGCCTTTCTGTTGAAAAGAGTGGACGAGCCTGACTCGGCTTATCAAAATCTCGCCCTGATTCCCAACACCAATATTCCTGTGATGGTTACGACGGTTCACCCTTACGTCAATAACAGTTGTCCGGCACAGAACGAACAGTATTTTGGAAATTACAACAACGCTTTCGATTCGCCGATTAATTTTAACGGTCAGACGGTAGTTTTGACGGCGAAAGCCTCTGTAACTCCGAATGTTGCCTATCACATCAAGCTCGTCATCGCCGACGAAGCGAATTATCGTTACGATTCGGCAATTTTTCTCGGCGGCGGCAGTTTTAAAGTTGAGACAGACTTGGGCGAAGACAGAACTTTCTCAAATGGAAATCCGCTCTGCTACAACGAATCTTTGACGCTGAACGCTGCACAGCCCAATGCAACCGCCTTTCAATGGTACAAGGACGGTGTCCCGATTTCAGGCGCAACACAGGCAACTTATACGGTTACACCTCCATCAGGAAGCGGAACTTACTCTGTATCCGTCTCTCTTTCAGGAACTTCTTGCATTTCTCAAGGACAAATAAAAATAGAATATTCTGATTTTCAGTTAAAAAATAACGGCGAATTTTGGGGCAACATCTGTGATTTTGACCTCGACGGACTCAGATATTACAATTTAACTGCTTTAATTCCTTCGATGATTGAAAATCCTGAACAGTACGAAATCACTTTCTGGAAAGACAATCCGCAGACAAATCCTTCCGCAGTACAGATTGCCAACCCGACGAATTTTCCGTTCCAAAGCGCCAATTCGCCGCAAACGATTTATGCAAAAATCACCAATAAATTCGGTTGTTCAAAATTAGTTACTCTTTTTTTCACGGTAACTCCCGCTGTTGTTTCCGAAACTTTTTCATTGGCAGAATGCGATGATAACAATGACGGAAAAGCTGATTTTAGCTTGTCAAGTTTTTCGGGCTATACCTTTTTCGCTTCGCTCTCCGATGTTGAAGCAAACAAAATTTTATCCACCACAAATTTAAGTAATACAACTATTTACGGCTTGAAAAATGACGGTTCTTCTTGCGGAAAACTGATTGCCGTCAATTTGAATGTTTTGCCCAAACCCGCTGCCGATGTTTCACATGCAATCACACTTTGCCCTGATGGAATTTCAGAAGACAATCCATTGATTTTAAATGCAATAAGCGGTTATTCCTCCTATTTATGGAACAACGGAAAAACTAATGAATCTATTGAGGTAGCACAGTCGGGAACCTATTCCGTACAGATTTTCAACGAAAACGGCTGCTATTTTACGGAAACTTTTGAGGTCAAGACTTCCATCGTACCGAAAATCACGGAAATAAAAATAAAAGGCTCTACATTAGAAGCTGTTACGGACATTCAAGGAAATTTTGAATTTTCTTTGAACGGCATAACTTGGCAGAGTTCGCCTGTTTTTGCCCAACTTCCATCGGGAAAATATACGATTTATGTAAGAACCTCAGATTCAAAATGTTTGGGTGAACCGAAACAGGCGGTTATTTTCTTTATTCCAAACTTTTTCTCGCCTAACGGAGATGGAATCAATGACGAGTGGAGAATCACGGGATTGGAAATTTATCCCGAAGCGCAGATACAGGTTTTTGACCGCTATGGACGGCAAGTACTTGACGCACAGCCAAAAAGACAGCCTTTTCATTGGGACGGAAAACTCAACGGCAGGTCGCTTCCTCAGGGAACATACTGGTACATTTTCCGCCTGAACGCTCAAACGATTTTTACAGGCTGGGTAACATTGAAAAATTATGAGAAATAAAAACTATTTTTGAATCTGACCCATTTTTATATTACTTTTGTTGATAAAATATAGCATTTGAAAGACCGACAACAAGATACAACACAACAAATCCAAACAGACGGACTGAAAAAATGGAGAAAAATCTTTGCTTTTTTTGGTCCCGCGTATTTAGTTGCCGTCGGCTATTTGGACCCGGGCAACTGGGCAACAGACATTGCAGGAGGAAGCAAATTTGGCTACACTCTCATTTGGGTTCTACTGATGAGTAACCTCATGGCGTTGCTTTTGCAGTCGCTCAGCGTTCGGCTCGGCATTGTGCGCGGGCTGGATTTGGCGCAGACCAACCGCGAATATTACCCCAAGTGGATGAACTACATTTTGTACGTTTTCGCCGAAATAGCCATCGCTGCCACCGATTTGGCGGAAGTACTGGGTATGGCTATCGGGTTGCAACTGCTCTTCGGGCTGGATTTGATTTGGGGCGTTTGGATTGCTGCTTTGGATACATTGCTGCTGCTGGTTTTGCAGAGATTCGGAATCAGAGTAATGGAAGCGTTTATCATCTCGCTGATAAGCATCGTCGGCGGAGCGTTTCTGATAGAAGTCTTCTGGGCAAAACCTGACATCGGCGGGATAATCAACGGTTTCAAGCCGTCTTTGCCCAACGACGAAGCCTTGTACATTGCTATCGGGATTATCGGCGCAACAGTAATGCCTCACAATTTGTACCTGCATTCGGCGCTGGTGCAAACGAGGAAAATCAAACGTGATGCACAGTCCATCAAAAACGCCATCCGCTATAATTTTTGGGACAGCGTTATTGCTTTGAACATCGCTTTTTTTGTTAATGCCGCCATTTTGATACTTGCCGCCGCCGCTTTTCACAAAACGGGTTTGTATGAAATTTCAGGACTGCACGACGCTTATAAAATGCTCTCAAATATTTTAGGACCGCTCGCACCGATTCTCTTTGCCGTTGCCTTAATTGCTGCGGGACAAAGTTCTACGGTTACCGGCACGCTGGCGGGACAGATTGTCATGGAAGGATACCTTCATTTCCGTATGAATCCCGCTTTGCGGAGACTTTTAACAAGAATGCTGGCGATTATTCCTTCGGTTATCATCATCAGTCTTTTTGGGGAAAATTCGGCTAATGAAATGCTGATTTTCAGCCAAGTACTACTGAGTATGCAACTGGGATTCGCCATAATTCCGTTGATACATTTCGTGGCAGACAAAGAAAAAATGGGACAGTTTGCTATTAAATTGCCAATAAAAATTTTGTCATGGATTGTCTGTATTTTGATTGTGATTTTGAACATTAAACTCATCTATGATGAAGAGATTCATCTATTTGAAAATGATTCTATTTCTTCTTGGATTAAAATTTTGCTCGGAGCAGGTTCCCTCGGGCTTCTGTTGTTTTTACTGAGCATCATTTTCTATCCTTGGTTGATAGAGGCTAAGAAGTTGAGTTTCAATATTCACAACCTGCCTATACGGCGGGAAATCAAGGAGGTCAAACATTTTAAGAGCATTGGCATCTCATTGGATTTCAGCGAAGCAGACAACCGCGTATTGGATTATTTGCCTTTGGTAACAAATAAAAAGTCTCATATTCTAATTTTCCACATAACTGAAAGCGCCTCAGCTAATTACTATGGAAAACTCGCCGACGACTACGAAGTGAAATTCGATACGGGAAAATTGGACGAGTACAAATATCTTTTGACGAAAGAGGGTTATATGCACGTGGAAACGCAGTTGGGATACGGCAATCCCGCATTAGCGCTGTCAAAACTAATCCGAGACAACAACGTGGATTTGTTGATTATGGCAAAACATGGGCACAAGGGCTGGCGAGACCTGCTTTTCGGCACAACGACTTCGCAGATCCACCACAACACGGACATTCCGATTATGATTGTCTGATTAATAATTGAAATTTCAATCACTCTATTATTCATCTAGGCATTGTTGATTTAGTATAGATTTTTTTTATTATCTTTGCAGTCAAAAAAAATCAGTATGAAATGTCCTAAATGTGGCAGCGAACATCACTGCAAAAACGGTATAGTAAAAGGTCG
>JAITOO010000135.1 GCA_031289875.1 Flavobacteriaceae bacterium | reverse complement strand
ATTAAAATTTTACTCATAATGTTTGAAAAATATTTTTTCGAGCAAAAATACGGTTTATTTTTAAAAATTCAATAAAGTTTTTTTAGAAAACTCTTTGTTGGGGGGAAGGTTATTAACTGATTTCCCATTAAAAGCTGTGGTGCACTTCATAAAATCCCGAGCAGGTATCCCCCGAAACTGTCGAAGCCATCAGAGGAAAAGAATGAGGAAAGAATAGGGCAAACGGTATTGTCTGCAAGCGGCGCATCATGGAGACGTTGGGAAATTCGAAAGGTTTCAAACCGTCGGCACATCAGAAAATTGGCAATTTCCCAATTCTTTCATACTTTTGTGCCTGATTTAGAACTAAGACAATGTTTCAGAATTTACAGGACAAGTTAGACAAAGCTCTGCACAACCTCGGCGGGCGCGGAAGAATTACCGAAATTAACGTGGCGGAAACCGTCAAGGAAATCCGACGTGCGCTGGTTGATGCCGACGTGAGCTACAAAGTTGCCAAAGATTTGACCAAACGCATTCAGGACAAGGCAATCGGGCAGAATGTACTCACTTCCCTCACGCCGGGGCAGTTGATGATAAAAATCGTCCACGACGAGCTGGCAGAACTGATGGGCGGCGAAAATGTCGGTCTCAATCTGTCGGGAAATCCCTCTATAGTTTTGATTGCAGGATTGCAAGGTTCGGGTAAGACGACTTTTTCAGGGAAATTAGCTAACTATCTGAAAAGCAAGAAACAAAAAAAGGTTCTTTTGGTTGCGGGAGACGTGTATCGTCCGGCGGCAATCGACCAATTGAAAGTTTTGGGAGAGCAGATTGGCGTGGAAGTTTTTTCCGAAACGGAAAACAAAAATCCTGTCGAAATCGCTCGGCACGCTGTTGATTATGCCAAACAAAATCATTTCACGACGGTTATCATAGACACGGCGGGTCGGCTGGCAATTGACGAAGTTATGATGGACGAAATCAGAAACGTACATCAAACCGTACAACCTCAGGAAACCTTGTTCGTAGTCGATTCGATGACAGGGCAAGACGCAGTCAATACTGCCAAAGCCTTCAACGATGTGCTGGATTATAACGGCGTGGTTCTGACCAAGTTAGATGGAGATACGCGCGGCGGTGCGGCATTAACTGTCCGTACAGTGGTGGAAAAACCTATTAAATTCATTTCCACAGGCGAGAAGATGGAAGCATTGGACTTGTTCTATCCAAGCCGCATGGCAGACCGCATTCTCGGCATGGGCGACGTGGTTTCGCTGGTGGAACGGGCACAGGAACAGTTTGATGAGGAAGAAGCCAAGAAACTTCAAAAGAAAATTGCTAAAAATCAGTTCGGATTTGATGATTTCTTGCTGCAAATCAAGCAGATAAAGCGGATGGGAAATATGAAAGACTTGGTAGGAATGATTCCGGGGGCGGGCAAAGCCGTGAAAGACGTAAACATTGAAGACGACGCTTTCAAACACGTGGAAGCCATGATTTACTCAATGACTCCTCACGAACGCCGAAATCCGTCTATTATCACGACTGCGCGCAAAAACCGCATTGCCAAAGGAAGCGGTCGCAACATTCAGGATTTGAATCAGTTGCTGAAACAGTTTGAACAAATGGGCAAGATGATGAAAATGATGCAGACCCCGCAGGGCAAAACGATGATGCAGGCAATGGCAAAGCAAATGGGCGGAGGGAAAGCCTTTTAGCCTTTTAGCGTTTTTCATTTTTAGAGGAGTAAAATTTTTTCCATTCTAAATTTTCACATTCCAAATTTTTCCCTTGCCAATTGTTCGATAAACCTTGCAGTTTTTTCTACTCCCAATACGGAAGCATTGATACTCAGATGATAAGAAGCAGAACGTCCCCAAACTTTGTTGCTGTAAAAATTATAATATTCTTTGCGTTTCTTATCAACTTTCTCAGCAAACGCCCACGCCTTTGCTTCCGAAACTTTTTCCGATTCAGTGATTCTGTGCACACGGTCTTCTTTTTCCGCCGTGATGAAAATATTGAGGCAGTTGGGGTGGTCTCGCAAAATATAATCGGCACATCGCCCGACGAATACACAAGATTTTTCTTCGGCAAGAGAGTGGATAATTTCACTTTGTATAGTAAATAAATTATTGTTTACCAGATAGTTTCGGGCATATTGCACATCAAAAAAATTATCAAAAAAACTAAAATGCGGAGTTTCGTCTGCCTGTTCAAAAATTTCCTTGTTCAGTCCGCTTTCTTTTGAGGCGAGATTGATAAGTTCCTTGTCGTAGTAGGAAAAACCAAGATTTTCAGCGAGTTTTTTTCCGATAATTCTCCCGCCGCTGCCTAATTGCCGTCCGATAGTGATGATGTATTTTTCGTTCATAATAATAATTTTATTTTTTAATCGTAATTTTCCTAAACTGCTTCACCTGTCTGTAAAGCAAAATCGCCGACAAAAGGATGGAAATAGAGTCGGAGAGGGGAAGGCTCGCCCACACTCCATTGATTCCAAAAATGTCAGGTAAGATTAACAGGCAGGGTATCAGGAAGATGACCTGTCTTGTCAGCGAAAGAAAAATCGCTTTTCCTGCTTTGCCGATGCTTTGAAAAAACGTTGAAACCACCATTTGAAAGCCAATCAAAGGGTAAAGCAAAAATACCAAACGCAGTCCGTCCGAAGCCTTGTCAATCAGTTCCGCGTCAGTCGTGAAAATCGAAGCGATGTAGTAAGGGAAAAGTTGAATAACGATAAACCCCGTAGTTGTAATGCAGGTTGCGTAAATTATAGCCTTTTTCAGCACGCCCAGCACGCGCGGATACAACTGTGCGCCGTAGTTGTAGCCTGCAATCGGCTGCATTCCTTGATTTAATCCTATGACAATCAACACGAAGAGCATCGCCATACGATTGACAATTCCATAGGCGCCGACCGCCAGATCTCCGCCATGTTTCAACAGCCCCTGATTGATTAAAAATACGATGACGCTGGCGGCTGCGTTCATCAGAAACGGAGACATTCCTATAGAGACGGAGTCCTTGACGATTTTTCTTTGCAATCGGAAAATGCCTCTTTTCAAGTGTATAAAATTTTGCTTGTTGCTGAAAAGATGAATCTGCCAGAGCAAAACCAAAAACTGTGAAATAACTGTCGCAAAGGCGCTTCCGCGAATGCCCCAATCAAAGACGAAAATAAAAAGCGGATTCAATACCAAATTTATCAGCACGGTAAAAATCGTTGCCATCATAGATTTGACGGGACTTCCCGAAGCACGGAGCAAAGCGTTAAGTCCGAAATACATATGCGTTACGACGTTTCCGCACAAGATGATCGTCATAAATTGATGGGCGTAGGGCATGGTTTTTTCGCTTGCGCCGAAAACATAGAGAATCGGAGTGAGACACGGAAGCATGATGAGCGTAAAAGCTGTTCCAAGAATCAGGTTCAGCACAAAAACGTTGCCGAGAATATTATTGGCAGATTCGTAATCTTTTTGTCCCAAACGCATGGACAGTAAGGCTGACGCACCCACGCCGACCAGCGAGCCGAAAGCCGCTGCCAGATTCATCAGCGGGAAGGTAATCGCCAAGCCTGAAATGGCGAGAGAACCTACGCCATGTCCGATGAAAATGCTGTCCGTGATATTATACAGCGCAGAAGCAGTGGTGGCGATAATCGCAGGTATCGCATACTGCATCAATAGTTTGCCGATTTTTTCTGTTCCCAATTCGAGAGGAGTACCTTTCATGAAAATAATTTTCAAATAAAAAAGTAAAGGTACAAAATAATTGAAAATGAATATCCCCATTGTCTTGAACCATGATTTTATTAAGATTAATTTGATTTCCTTGATTATTAAAATCATGTCAATCTTGCAAATCTTGTGAAAATTGTGGTTCGGACATTGTTTTGAACCATATATTAATTTATGAATTGTACGATTTGTCAGAAGAAGAAATCGGAATAATAGAGGGAAAATCGTGAAAAACGGTATTGTAGAGACGGTGCGCACCGTCTCTACGAAATCTTGTAAAAATCAAGGTTCAGACATAACCGCGAGGGTCGCCCCTACGTTTTATGTCTATTTGGGTGTCGTTTGAGGAAAAAGCCAATGCTGTTAAGCCTCATAATGATAGGATATGTGAACAAATTCAGGTAAATTTTCTCAACCTCTGTCATTTATTGACAAAGAAAAACCTAATCTTTAACGAATAATGACAAACTTTATCCTGCCATCGTTAGGGGAAATAGGGAATATAATGCTATCTTTGTGCCGAAAAATAAGGATTAACCTGTAATAATGACGTGAGCGCCAATTATTTATAGTCATGATCTTACGTTTTGGAATTTATGAATCAAGATAATGAATAAAAAATTTTTAACACATTTGACATTAACCATTGCTGCTGCTGCTGCAATAAGTGTCCATGGACAAGTAACTATCGGCTCGGATGTTGTTCCGCAAAAGGGCGTTCTGCTCAATTTGCAAGATCAGACACCGAACGCCGATAACGAAACAGTACGCAAAGGCGGGTTGGGTATGCCGCGCGTGAAGCTGGTAAACAGAAATACCTTAGAACCCTTTGTTTCTAAAACCGACCCCGACTGGATAGCGGCAGGCACAAGCAAGATAAAAGAACACCATGCAGGGCTGACGGTTTACAATATTAACGATACGGAAATTAAGGACACCAGCGTTTTGGAAACAACTTTCCGACTCGGTTTCTATGTATGGAACGGCAAACAGTGGAAAGAGGCAGATTT
>JAITOO010000106.1 GCA_031289875.1 Flavobacteriaceae bacterium | reverse complement strand
GGAAGATATGGAAAAACTGTTATGCCGAATAAGTAAACATATAATTCCTGTAAGAAAGAAAAAGAGGCACTATCCAAGAATAACAAAAAAAGGAAAATATCAAAAATATATCTGATTTTATTACTATGTTAATGACATTGTCCTTTGGAGGGGTGCCTGCAACCTCCCCCTGCCCCCTCCAAAAGAGGGGGATGAACCCCGCAAGGGGGGTGGTTTGCAAACGAATGAGAAACCTCCCCCTGCCCCTCAACCTCCCCCTGCCCCTCCAAAGGAGGGGAGTAATCAGGTGCATTTCAATTTCCCCTCCATTGGAGGGGTGCCCGTAGGGCGGGGTGGTTTGCAAACGAATGGGAAACCACCCCCTGCCCCTCAACCTCCCCCTGCCCCTCCAAAGGAGGGGAGTAAGCCCCGCATTGTTTTGAACCATGATTTTAGTAAGATTAATTTGATTCCCTTGATTATTAAAATCTTGTCAATCTTGCAAATCTTGTGAAAATCGTGGTTCGGACATAATCGCAAGGGGGCTTGCCCCCTTGTTATCTGAAGCCTACGGCTCTGCTCACGCAATTCCCCTCCTTTGGAGGGGTGCCTGCAGGGCGGGGTGGTTTGCAAACGAATGGGAAACCACCCCCTGCCCCCTCAACCTCCCCCTGCCCCTCCAAAGGAGGGGAGTAAGCCCGCAAGGGCGTAATTTTCATAACCGCAATGCCAACGGCTTGCGGTCACACAACAACCCAACAACTGCCCGAAAGGGCAGAACTTATTCGGCAAGAGGGCAAGCCCCCTTGTTATGAGTAACAGGTGCATTGTCTTGAACCATGATTTTAGTAATCAACAAAAGTTATTCAAATAAATTGGAATGACTTCCAACTCTTGCCAAAATTATGGATTTTTCTTCGTCATTTTGTTTCCAAATCAAAAGTAAATCAGGTTTAATGTGGCATTCCCAATAATTTTTATATTTACCTTTCAATAAATGTGGCAGCCTGTTTTCAGGAATACCTTTTACGCCTTTTTCTGCTAAAATTTTTATTGTATCTTTAACAAAAATTTCATTTGATATTTGCTTTTTTAAATCTTTTTTGAAACTTGTAGAAAAAAATATGGAATATTCAGTCTTCATAGATAAATTCGTTAAAAAATTCATCTATATCATCAATGCGGCTTATATTTCTGCTTGTTTCTATGTCTTCAATGGAGCGTATCGTTTCTGCATTTGGAACATCAAAAACAGCGTTTGAAAGAATAACTTCCACATAATTGTTCAGACTTCTGTTTTCATTTTTCGCATTGATTTTCAAGGTATTAATCAAATTTCTATTTAAACGGAAATTAGCCTGAATCTTGTTTTTTCTTTCGGTTGTTTTCATAATAGGAAAAAAGATTTTTGCAAAAATACAAAAATTGCTAACACTATGCTATACAAAGTAAAATTTCCTTTGTGAAAAAAAAACTTTGTGAAAATGCTACCTACGGCTTGCGATGCGAAAGGGCGGTTTTGAAAATACGGAGAGATTGCGGGTCAAGCCCGCAATGACGGTACATAGCAGCGACCTTTCTACCGTGAATTAAAGTATTTTCTTTTTCCTGTTATTAAAACCCTACAGCGGTATCATCTCCTCTTGGGTCTGCACCTCCTTCCAATCTTCCATCGGGCAAAACCAAAATGGCATCTACTTTACCTATAACTACTGCATCTCTTTGCTTTATGGTATAACCTTTGCCCTCCAATGCTTTTACTGTACTGCTGTCAAAACCTTTGGCTTCCAAGACTACTTCATCCGGTAACCACTGGTGGTGAAACCTTGGTTTGGATACGGATTCCTGCATCCCCAACCCAAAAAGAACATGGTTTAAAATTGTTTGTAATATACTGGTGATAATAGATGACCCGCCCGGCGTCCCGATTACCATATTTAATTTTCCGTCTTTTTCTACAATAGTAGGCGTCATTGAGCTTAACATTCTTTTTTCAGGCTGAATGCTGTTTGCTTCACCTCCCACTAAACCAAACATATTAGGAACTCCGGGTTTTATGCTGAAGTCGTCCATTTCGTTATTCAGGAAAAAGCCCAACTCCGAATCGTATAATTTTGAGCCATAAGCTCCATTTAAGGTAGTTGTAGCAGCTACGGCGTTTCCTTCCTCGTCTATGATGGAATAATGAGTAGTCTCATTGCTTTCATAAGCAGAAAGGGTTCCGTAGGAGATTTGGGAAGAAGGAGTCGCTTGGTCGAATGAAAAATCAGACATTCTTTTCTTTAAATAATACGGACTCAATAAGGAATCTATGGGAATTTTCACAAAATCAGGGTCGCCCAAATAATAGGAACGATCGGCATAAGCTCTCCTTTCAGCTTCCGTGAGCAGTTGGATATACTTTATCGCATCATTTTTTATCTCGTCTAAAGGTTCGGTTTCCAGCATTTTCAGGATTTGATCCAAGACAATGCCTCCGCTTGAAGGCGGGGGTACTGTGATAATTGTATTTCCTCTGAAATCAAAAATAATGGGTTGCCTCCATCGGGGTTCGTATTTTTCTAAATCTTTTTCTGTAATGATTCCACCCTGCGACTGAATGAATTGGACTAATTGTTTTGCGATTCTGCCTTTATAGAAACCATCTCTTCCCTGATTCCTAATAACAGTCAGAGTTTTTGCCAGATTAGAAAAACGCATGATGTCTCCTTTTTTCCAATTAGCATCGAAAATAATCTTATCAGGATTAATCCTCTGAAAATCAGACCTGAATGCTTTTATCTTATTCTCATCGTCCTGACTCAGGACAATTCCTTTATCAGCCAAGTCTATGGCAGGTTGTACAACCTTTTTCCAAGGAAGTTTTCCAAATTTTTTTTGTACTTCATAAATACCTGCCACAGTTCCGGGAATGCCAATAGCCATGGCGCCATCTTCGCTCTTTTTCGGGATAACATTCCCTTGGTCGTCCAAATACATATCTCGGTGAGCCGACAGAGGAGCTTTTTCTCTATAATCCAGTACTCCGACTTGTCCGTCTTTGGTTCTGTACACCATGAAGCCACCCCCTCCGATATTCCCCGCAAAAGGATAAGCCACAGCTAAAGCCAGTTCTACGGAAACCATGGCGTCAAAAGCATTCCCTCCTTGTTTCATGATTTCTGCACCAATAGACGAGGCTTCCTTACGGGCAGAAACTACCATGGCGTGCTTCGTTACTAATCCTTGCTGAGAGAATACCCATCCGGAGGTAAACAATATAAGATACAAGGAAAAATAGATTTTTGTTTTCATAATATAAAGATTTTATAATTTCAAAATAATCTGCTGAACAAGATGAATTTAATTGTTTTTTTGTTCTGTGTTTTCTAAACAGTTTCTAATATCAACCATAACTAAATTACTACATTCACAATTCGTTTAGGAACCACAATAATTTTTTTCGCAGTTTTTCCGTCCAAATAACCGGAAGTTTTAGGATGGGTCATTACCACTTTTTCCACTTCTTTAGGAGTGGCAGAAGCGGGCATTTCTATTTTAAACCGCACTTTTCCGTTAAAACTGACCGGATACTCAAAGTTATCCGTAACTAAATATTCAGCGTTAAATTCAGGGAAAGATACATATTCAATGCTTTCTACATAACCTATTTTTTTCCACAATTCTTCTGCAATATGCGGAGCAAAGGGAGAAATTAATACCGCTAAAGGCTCTAAAATCCCTCTCTTGTCGGATTTTAACTTTGCCAGTTCATTGGTTGCAATCATAAACGAACTGACAGACGTGTTGAAAGAAAAATTTTGCACATCGTCTTGCACCTTTTTGATAAGTTGGTGTAAAACTCTCAATTCCTCCTTATCAGCTTTTTCTTCAGAAACGTGAAAACTTTCGTTTTCTCCCGAATGGTACAACTTCCAAAATTTCTTCAAAAAATTATGTACTCCTACCAAACCCTGTGTATTCCATGGTTTAGATTGTTCTATCGGACCTAAAAACATTTCGTACATCCGCAATGTATCCGCTCCGTATTCTTCGCAGACATCATCGGGATTTAAGACATTGTATTTGGATTTGGACATTTTTTCTATCTCTCTGCCGGCGATTAATTTTCCGTCTTCTGTAATAAATTCGGCATCCTTAAACTCCTCTCTCCAAAGTCTTAACTTTTTAATATCTACTTCGTCCGTTGTGCCTTTTAACAGATTTACATCGATATGGATAGGCGTAACTTCCACATTCCTGTCTTTGATTAAGTTATAGGAAATGAAGTTGTTGGTATTGTTAATTCGATAAACAAACGCACTCTGTCCCAAAATCATCCCCTGATTAATCAGTTTCCGAAAAGGTTCTTCGCTGTCCACATAGCCGTAATCTTTCAAAAACTTGTTCCAAAAGCGGGAATAGAGCAAATGTCCGGTAGCGTGTTCGTTCCCCCCGATGTACAAATCCACATTTTCCCAGTATTTCACTTTTTTCTCGTCTGCAAAACGGTTTGCGTTGTGTGGGTCGGCGTATCGCAGGAAATACCACGAACTTCCCGCCCAGCCCGGCATGGTGTTGAGTTCTAATGGAAAAATGGTAATATGGTTAATTGATTCATTATCAACCACTTGTTGTTTTTCCGTATCCCAAGCCCAGATTTTGGCGCGTCCTAATGGCGGTTCTCCCTCTTCGGTCGGTAGGTATTTTTCTACTTCGGGAAGAATTAAAGGCAATGCCGTTTCAGGCAGCACATAGGGAATATTTTTTTTGTAATAGATAGGGATTGGCTCTCCCCAATATCTTTGGCGGGAAAACACAGCGTCGCGCAGGCGATAATTGATTGTTCCGTGTCCGATATTCAGTTTTTCTATTTCCGCAATAATCTTGTTTTGAGCCTCTTGCACTTTCAATCCGTCAATAATTTTGGAATTGACACAGATTCCGTCTTTGGAAGAAAAGGCTTCCTCCTGTACATTTTCTCCGCCTTTAATCACCTCTCGAATAGGAAGATTAAAATGTTTGGCAAAACGGTGGTCTCTCTCATCATGGGCAGGAACCGCCATAATGGCGCCCGTGCCGTAGCCCATCAAAATATAATCGGCAATATATACAGGCATTTCCTCATGGGTAAACGGGTTTAAGGCATAAGCGCCTGTGAATTGCCCTGAAACGCTTTTGGCATCTGCTATACGGTCCCTTTCAGAGCGTTTGCTGCTGTCTTCTTTATATTGGTTTATTGCTTCGTAATATTCTCCCGTCGTGATTTCATCTACCAAAGGATGCTCAGGCGCTAAAACCATGAAAGTCGCTCCATAAATGGTGTCAGGACGAGTGGTGAAGACTTCAATTTCTAATTTTGAATTTTATGCTTGCTCCTTGCGATTTTCCAATCCAATTGCGCTGGCTTTCTTTAATAGCCTCGCTCCATTGTACGGTTTCCAGTCCCCGTAGAAGTCTTTCTGCATAGGCAGTTATCCTCATTGACCATTGCATCATTTTTTTCTGATAGACAGGATAGCCTCCGCGTTCGGAAACGCCATTTGTCACTTCGTCGTTTGCCAGTACCGTTCCTAAGGCGGGACACCAGTTCACGGTGGTTTCTGCACGATAGGTCAGACGATAGTCGGACAGGACTTCTTGTTGTTTTGCTTCTGAAAAACTTTTCCATTCATTTGCCGTGAAAATTTCTGTTTGTGCAGTAACGGCATTGATTTTTGTATTTCCCTCAATATCAAATATTTCAATCAGTTCGCTGATGGGACGAGCCTGCAGGGAATCATTACAGTAATAAGAATTAAATAATTGTATGAAAATCCATTGAGTCCATTTGTAATAATCAGGATTTGAAGTTCTTACCTCCCTATCCCAGTCAAAGGAAAAACCTAATTTTTTTAATTGATTTTCATAGCCTGCGATTTGAGTGTTTTTATTATCCACCCCCCCGCTGATGTTCACTTTCGTAGTGATTGCCGGATGTTGTCCGGTCTGAATGGCATACTGTTCGGCAGGAAGCCCAAAACTATCGTACCCCATCGGGTGAAGTACATTAAACCCTTGATGACGCTTGAATCGGGCACAGATGTCAGATGCAATATAACCCAGCGGATGCCCTACGTGCAGTCCTGCCCCTGACGGATACGGAAACATGTCCAGCACATAATATTTCGGCTTGGAAGTTCCATCAGGATCAGAGGCGGAGAAAGTTTTTTGTTCCGCCCATTTTTTCTGCCATTTTCTTTCGATTTCCTGAAAATTATATTGCATGATTTTATACGTTAATTGAAAATTTTTACAAATGTAAGGATTTATTGAATTTCTTTTACCTTTAGAAAGGTGTACTCTTCTAAATTTTATATTTATGTAAAAGATTAACAAATAGAGAACTAAAAAAAACAGAAAAAAAATAATGAATTTTTTTGAAAAAAAATTTGCGAAAATAAAAAAACTCCTTATCTTTGCACTCCCAAACATAAAGAAATAATAAAACATTTCACAGTTTGAGGAAACAACTAAGAGTTCGTTGAAATAGAAAAGACAAGATAGCATAAAACCTGGAAGAGACAAGGACATTGAGGTCGGGGGAGAAGAACGAAGCTGTATAAGAGGTCGAAGCGCCCTGCGGGGAGCCGAGACCGAAGAAAAAAATACAACGGAGAGTTTGATCCTGGCTCAGGATGAACGCTAGCGGGAGGCCTAACACATGCAAGCCGAGGGGAATTGGAGAGCTTGCTTTCCAAG
>JAITOO010000033.1 GCA_031289875.1 Flavobacteriaceae bacterium | reverse complement strand
AAGGTAATAAGCATGTTCCCAAACGTCTAATCCTAAAATAGGGTAACCTGAAATTCCGACATTCGGCATCAATGGATTGTCTTGATTTGCAGTGCTTCCGATGGCAAGTTTTCCGTTTTTTACCACGAGCCACGCCCAGCCTGAACCAAACCGCCCTGTCGCTGCTTTGGAAAATTCGTCCTTGAAAGCATCAAATGAGCCGAAAGCTGTGTCAATAGCCGAAGCCAGTTCTCCATTGGGTTTTTCTCCGGCGTTCGGAGTCAGCCACTGCCAAAACAAGCTGTGGTTAAAAAATCCCCCGCTGTTGTTGCGAATCGGTGTTTTGTCAAAGCCTTTTACCAAAAGCTCTTCGATAGGCAGGTTTTCAAGTTCCGTGCCTGCAATGGCGTTGTTGAGGTTCGTTATATAAGTAGCATGATGCTTGGTATGGTGTATTTCCATTGTTTTTGCGTCAATGTAAGGTTCTAATGCGTCGTATGCGTACGCCAATTTCGGTAATCCAAATGCCATATTTTTAAGTTTTTTTGATTAATATTCATTGAACAAATGTAATAAAAATTTAATGACAAAAATCATGCCTTGTTATTTGATTTTTAAATAGTCGAATTGGGAAAAAGGAATGAAAGAAATTTTTCAGTCGTAAATAAAAAATCGGTATCTTTGTTCTCCACAAATCAAAATTTAGATGAAAGAAAAACAATTTTTGACAGCTTTATTTCTGTTTATTTTTTCATGGATAGTTGCACAAAATCAAGAGGTTAAAGAGTTAGAAAAATTTTTGTCCACTCAAGACGATTTGATATATAATCAGCTTCCAACATCCGACGGCGAGCCGTTGCGTTACGAACTGCGGGTAAAGCAGCCTGTGGATTGGAAAAATCCGAAAGAGGGGTATTTCTTTCAGCGCGTGATACTTACGCACGTAGGTTTTGACCGCCCGACCCTCATAGAAACGCAAGGCTACCAAATATATGACCATAAAAACGAATTGCAGCAGATACTCAATTCCAATGACTTAAATGTGGAACATCGCTATTTCGGCGAGTCCAAGCCCGATTCTATAGACTGGAAATATTTGAATTTGTACAATGTTGCTCACGATTTGCACCATATCAACCGGATTTTCAGAAAAATATACAAGAAAGACTGGATTAGCACAGGAATCAGCAAAGGCGGTCAGACGACCATTTACTACCGTTATTTTTTTCCTGATGACGTGAACGTTTCCATCCCTTATGTTACTCCGATTAATTACACGTTGGAGGATAAACGGATTTATAATTTTTTGGAAAATGTCGGAACCCTTGAATGCCGTCAGAAAATCAAGGATTTTCAGATATTTATGCTGAAAAATGAAGACGAAGCTCTGAAATACGTTCAATCTTACGCAGAGACGAAAGGTCTGACTTTTAATTATTTAGGCTCTATCGGAAAATCTTTTGAATACTCCGTTTTCGAATATTCATTTTCTTTTTGGCAATGGGGTTATTCTTGTAACCAAATTCCTCAGAGTGAAGATGTTTCACATGCTGTTGATTATTTGATGCTTAATAGCGGCGTAGATTTTTTCAGCGACCAAGAAATCAACAATTACGCCTCACATTATTATCAAGCGGCGACGGAAATGGGTTATTATGGTTATGATATTCAACCTTTTAAGAAATATTTACATCATTTAAACGGCGATGCCAATCCGTTGGCAACTTTTGCTCCGAAAGAAGCAGGCGTAGTGCAGTACAATGAAGAACTCAACAATAAATTGAAAATTTGGCTTGAGACTCAGGCAAATAACATAATTTACATCTATGGTGGAAACGATACATGGAGCGCAACTAAAGTTGTGCCGTCTCCGCAAACCAATTCTGTGATTTTGGAACTGCCGGGCGCAAATCACGCTTCGGCGAGGATTGAAAATATGAACGAAACGCTTAAAAATCAACTGAGTAACGTACTTTACGATTGGATTCATCTCCGTCCGGATTATTCTTTACTGAAATGATAAATTTTTCTGACTTGGAAAAACAGTTGATAACTGCCTCTCTTTCAGGATGGGAAGGGCAGAAACAGATGTCTCCGCCCTATCGCGCCTTGCTCACTCCCGAAGAAATTGAAGCGAAAAATCCAAAACAATCAGCAGTATCTATTGTGTTGTATATCAGAGAAAACCGTTTTTATTTTCCTGTGATTGTACGAAATGTTTATCACGGTGTTCATTCGGGGCAGGTCAGCCTTCCCGGAGGGAAACGGGAAAAAATCGATGCCTCGTTTGAGGAAACCGCCAGAAGAGAAACTCAGGAAGAATTGGGCTTAAAAACGGAAAACTTAAAGATTATCAGAGACTTGACGCCTATTTATATTCCGCCGAGCAATTTTCAAGTATATCCGTATATTTCTGTGTATCAATCAGATGAAATTATTTTCTCTCCTGACGAAAAAGAAGTCAGCCGAGTGGTTGATGTGGATTTGGAAAATTTTTTGACCCAAACACCGATTGTGTGGAGTTCTGCCCCGACCCGCAAAACAGCAGTTCCGTGTTTCGTCTGTGGCGGGCTGCTCATCTGGGGAGCAACGGCGATGATTTTAAATGAATTTAGATTATTATTTAAAAAATAAGTACTTTTGCAACTTGTATCAAACAACAAAATACAATAAAATACAAATGGACGGCAGTGAGAAAAAGAAAAGGAGAATTTTCCGAGATGCTTTCGGCAACTGGTTTATTCTCAAAAGGATACTGATATTTGTTTTCGGGACAATTTCCTATAAGCGTTTCAACGGATTTAACAGGCTGAAAATCAGCGGAGCAGAGCAGTTAGAAAATCTCCCCGATTCCAATGTTTTGTTCGTGTCCAACCATCAGACTTACTTTGCGGACGTTTTCGCCATGTTTCACGCCATCTGCTCGGCGCGGCACGGATACATCAACACTATCAAAAACCCTATCTATCTGCTTGACCCAAAAGTAGATTTGTACTACGTGGCGGCGAAAGAGACGATGAATAAAGGAATTTTAGCAAAACTGTTTGCGCTCGCAGGAGCAATCACCGTGAAACGCACTTGGCGCGAAGCAGGAAAAGAAGTCAACAGAATGGTGGACTTGACGGATGTGGATAACATTGTTAAAGCCATGAACAACGGCTGGGTGATTACTTTTCCGCAGGGAACAACCAAACCTTGGTCGCCCGGACGAAAAGGCACGGCAAAACTCATCAAGACGCGCAAACCGGTGGTAATTCCTGTAGTGATTAACGGTTTTCGGAGGGCGTTTGACAAGAAAGGGTTGATTATTAAGAAGAGAGGCATTGAGCCGACGATAATTTTCAAAGAGCCTTTGAAGATTGACTACGATAACGAAAACACGGCAGAAATTTTGGAAAAAGTAATGGAAGCTATTGAACAGTTGCCTAAATTCTTGAAAGTGAAAACAGTAGAAGAGCTGGAAGCACAACGAGAAGAAGAAAAAAACAAATTATTCTTTGAATAAATTTTCAGAGTAATGCCGGCAGGCTGACAATTTCCATTCAACTATCATCGTGTCAGCATATTAAATAAATCAGCACATTAGGAACAATGAATGTACATTTTATAGCTATCGGCGGAAGCGCCATGCATAATTTAGCGTTAGCCCTTTGTCAGAAAGGAATTAAGGTAACAGGCTCAGACGATGCTGTTTTTGAGCCTTCGCGCTCGCGGTTGGCAAAACATGGAATTTTGCCCCAAGAGATGGGGTGGTTTCCCGAAAAAATCATGTCCAATTTAGATGCCGTCATTCTCGGAATGCACGCCCGCGAGGACAATCCGGAACTGTTGAAAGCCAAAGAATTAGGACTGGAAATTTATTCCTATCCCGAATTTTTATATGAGCAGTCCAAAAACAAAACCCGCGTGGTGATTGCAGGCTCGCACGGCAAAACCACGATTACTTCCATGATTTTGCATGTAATGAGCTATCATCACATCAATATGGATTATATGGTCGGCGCACAGTTGGAAGGCTTTGACACAATGGTCAAACTGACGGATACTAACGAGTTTATGATTTTGGAAGGAGACGAATATTTATCTTCCCCAATTGACCGCAGGTCGAAATTTCTGCTGTACCGTCCTAATATTGCGTTAATCAGTGGGATAGCTTGGGATCACATCAACGTTTTCCCAACTTTTGAAGCGTACAAACAGCCGTTTACTGATTTCGTTAATAGCATCAGTCATGGCGGGGCGTTGGTGTATAATTCAGAAGATAAAGAAGTTACGGAAATAGCTGAGAAATCGGAAAATTATTTAAAAAAATTTCCTTACCATACGCCTAATTTTTCAATTAAGAATGGAAAATCCTTTTTGCAAACAGAAGAAGGAGAAATCGAACTTTCGGTTTTCGGCAGGCATAATTTGTTGAATTTGGAAGGCGCACGGCTGATATGCAATCAGTTAGGCGTTCAAGACGAGGCTTTTTATGAAGCAATAATTTCTTTCAAAGGAGCTTCCCGAAGGTTGGAAAAAATCTATGAAAATACGGAATACATTGTGTATAAAGACTTTGCACATGCGCCATCGAAAGTTGCAGCGACGGTTGGGGCTGTAAAGGAAAATTATCCAAACAAAAATTTGATTGCCTGTTTGGAACTTCATACATACAGTTCTTTGAATCCCGATTTTTTACAGCAATACAAAAATTCTTTGGAACCGGCAGACGAAGCTCTTGTTTTTTACAGTCGTGAGGCATTGGAAATCAAGCAAATGCAGCCAATTTCGGAAGAATTTATTAAACAGGCTTTCGGCAGAGAAGATTTGAAAGTTTTCATCGATTCGGGAGCGTTGGAAAAATATCTAATCAACTTAAATAAAGTCGATTCCGTATTTTTGATGATGAGTTCCGGAAATTATGGAGGTCTGAGTTTGGAAAAGACTTTCAGTAATTGAGTATTGATTATCAATATTTTGCGGTGAGGGTGGGATTCGAACCCACGAAGCTGTTACACTCTCCCGCTTTCGAGACGGGTGCACTCGACCACTATGCGACCTCACCAAAAACAATGATTGCTTCAAAAAAAATGCTCGACAAAGATAGAGAAAAATTATAAATTTTTCTTGAAAATTGCGGGATATTTTAGCTGCGTTGTGAAATTCTAAAACGGATATCCAATGCCGAAATTAATCCTGAATTTCAAAGGATTTATGTACTTGAATGTCCAGCGGTCGCCTTCTTCTCGCGAAGGGTCATGGATTTTGTACGCAAAATCCAGCCTGAGAATAAAATAATTCATGTTCCAACGGATTCCCCAGCCGCTTCCAATTCCTAATTCTTTGTAGAAAGTATTTATTTTGAAAACGTTAGGATGGCTATTATCCGTCGCCCAAATATTTCCCGCATCAATGAAAAGTCCGCCTTCCCACGATTTTTCAGTAATCGGGAAGCGGTATTCAACGGAAGAAAGCAGCTTAAAATTTTGCAAGGCAATCAATTCAAATCCATCTTTGCTGCCTGCATTGGAAGAACCGGGTCCCAATCCGAAAGCCTTCCAAGCTCTGATGTCGTTGGGTCCGCCAACGGAATAGTTTCGGTCAAACGGCATGGCAAAAGAGTTGCCGTAAGGATGTCCCAAGCCCATTAAAAATCGGGCGGCAAGCGTTTTCCGTGTCGTAAAATTCCAATATTTCCTCAAATCTAAATCGAATTTGGCAAACTGAGAATATGGCACGTCGAATATCTGCCGCACTTCTTGATTGCCGGAAGTCGTCATCTTGTCGTAAGATTTGTTGAAAATCGACAAAATATTTCCTGCCAATTCCACGCCTGCGTGCAAATAGAACGGGTTAATTTTTGATTTGTTAAGGCGCTGGTCGTAGGTGAAATTGTATCCAAAGGAAGAAATCAAAACATTCTGCGTAAAGATGTATCTTCGTGTTTCCACGAGGTTGTAACTGTCCCACAAGGCTCGTCCTGCTTTGTCAGAGCTGTTCAACAGAATATTTTTAAAATCAGCGTTATTCAAAATCAAAGAAGCCGCCTCGTTGTAGTTCATGGCTTGTAAGTCCACGCTCGGATATTCTTTGACATAGGCTGAAAAAATGCTGTCTTTCACCTTTCCGTCCTGAGAATATACGCGGAAATAATTTTCAGAGTGCAGAAATTGAGTGTATTGCAAGTTCCAAAGAATGAACTTGTGCACTGTGGTTGGGGTAGGAGTGATGTCATAGGAAAGCGAAGCTAAATAATTCCGCCGGTCGAGACCGATATTGAACTGTGCGCTGTATCCCGCAGAAATAGAGGTAGATGCGCCCCAGCGTTTGGGAATCATATTTTCCGTATTGAAGGGGAGCAGCCAGCGCGGAAAAGTCAGCGTAGCCTGTCCTGAAAATTCAGAAGCGTTGAACAACTTGTCGTTGTTGCGTTTGGAGGCAATGTTTCCCGCTGTTAGGTTGAAGCTGACAGCTAAATTTTCGGCATTTCCGAAAAGATTTTTTGCCAAGAAACTGAGTTTCGGCGTTACGCCGAAACTCGCAACTCTGGAAGTAAATCCCTCAAAACTAAGCTCAAACGAATATTTTTCCATCGGAGTTAAAATCAAATTAGTCTGTACGGTGGAATCTGTCAGCAGTTTGGTCTCAAAATTATCAATGTTGAAGTTGTTGAGTTTGTAGATATTTTTCCGAGTCTGGACTTCGTCGTTCAGGCGGTAAGTTTTTCCTTTTTCGATGACCATCATGTCGCTCAAAACGCGGTTGTTATAGTGTCGGTTGTTGTTGATGACGACGTAGCCGTTTTCCTCTACTGAGGGCTTGTCCGGAAGATTTACCGGCTGGTCGGAGTTGAGCCTTTTGTTGCGGTTCAGCGTGATGTTTATTTCGCCATAAGTAAACGTTTTAAATTTGAGCGGAGTTTTGATGGAATCCGTTTTTAGGGTATCTTCGTCTGCAAATATTTGATTTTTTTGCGGAAAACCCGTGTACGGACTTTTTCTAATAGATACGGTTACAGGCACTTGATAAATGCTATTGGCGGTGTCCACAATGTAAATCATCTCGTCTTTCAATTCGTTGAAACCGTAATATCCATGATTTTGCATTATTGTTTCGATGCGGGAAATATCTTTTTCGATGACGAAAGCGTCCAGCCGACCGCCTTTTTTTACATAAGAATGCTTGGAAACCCGTTGATAAATTCGGGCAATGTCAGGATCGGAAATATCGTAAAATATTGAATCTATAATCGTTGGCTGCCCCAGTGTGAGGTTGTACTGAGTAGAGGCTTTTTTCCTGCTTTTAATTAAAAGAGAGTCGGTTACCCTATTTTTCCTCCATCCTCGATTGATAAAATATTGCTGTAAATTTTTTGCAGATTTTTCGGCAAGAAGCGTGTCCATCAACACGGGAGGCTCGCCCCAAGCGTTATGAAAATATCTTCCAAACCAGTGTCCATGCCCGACAGATTTCTCTAAATTATATTTAATGTAAAGAGAATCAAGCAGATATTGGTTTCTTTTTGATTCGGGTGCATTGTAATATTCCTGATACACGCTGTCAAACCTGACATTGGACAGGTCGTAAATCCAGAGATTAAAAGGAATAATCATGCCCAGATTTCGATTCGGTTTCTGTTTTACATAATTGGGGAGTTCGTCGGCAAAAGGTTTTTTCTTATTGTCCAAATATTTGTATTTATTTGCGATGAAAAGATGCTCTCCTTCAGGCACTTTATTCGTTCGGCAAGAAAAAATAGCGAACAATTGAGCGAAAATTAATAACTTTAATGTAATATTGCGTTTTAATTTCATTTTATGCTTTCTTCCAACAAAATTAAAGTAATTAAATCACTTGATAAAAAAAAGTTTAGGCAAAAGTATAATTTATTTGCAGTTGAAGGAACAAAAAATATCAAAGAATTTGTTTTTTCGGGTTATTTTTACAAAAATATTTTCGCCGTTGAGCCACTGACTTTCCTTAAAGAACGTGATTATGAACTGATTTCTTATGCAGAATTGAAAAAAATCAGTTTTTTGAAAAATCCGAACAATGCGCTGGCTTTGTTTGAAATTCCGTCTGCTAAAATACTTCCTGTCAATGGGATACAATTAGTTTTGGACGATATTCAAGATCCCGGAAATCTCGGAACAATCATTCGTCTGGCAGATTGGTTCGGAATTGAGCAAATCCTTTGCAGCGAAGGTACTGCGGACGTTTATAACCCCAAAGTGGTACAGGCAACTATGGGTTCTTTGTCAAGAATTAATATATTTTATGTGAACTTGCCTGTTTTTTTGCAGAAAATGACACTTCCCGTTTTTGCTGCCGATATGGAGGGCGAAAACCTTTTCAAGGCTGAGATTCCGCAGGAATTGTTGCTGGTTATGGGCAACGAAGGCAACGGCATCTCCGAAGAGGTTAAAAAACTCAGCCATAAGGTGTTGAGCATTCCGAGATTCGGCAAAAAGCAGAAAACGGAAAGCCTGAATGTAGCGGTTTCCGCAGCAGTGATTTTGGGAGAGATTTTCTCAAAAAAGTTGAAAAATGAAAAATGAAACGTTAGTTTGAAGTCTAACTGCTTCAAGCGCAAGTAAAAAATTATAGGTTGTAATTATTTTATAACGCACAGATATTAAAAGACAAAAAGAACGAAAGCAAAAAATCAAGAAATTTTTTTGGATTGTGTGATTTCAACTAACAAATGCAACTTTAGGTAGGAAAAAAATAAAAAAAAAAGGATTTATTGAAAAATAATTCTTAAATTAGTCAATTCAAACTAAAATTTTGTAAAAAAAATGAAAAAAGAGGTCGTTATCGTTTCCGCCGTCCGCACCCCGATTGGAAGTTTTTTGGGAGGATTGTCGTCGCTTTCTGCTGTGCAGTTAGGCTCTGTTGCTATTGAAAATGCGTTTCGTAAAATACAGTTAGACAAATCGTTGGCTCAGGAAGTTTTCATGGGAAACGTTATTCAGGCAAACGCAGGACAAGCGCCTGCCAAGCAAGTTTCCTTAGGCGCAGGGCTTCCCGAAACCGCTCCCTGCACCACCGTGAACAAAGTCTGCGCTTCAGGAATGAAAGCCGTTATTATTGGAGCGCAAAGCATTAAGTGTGAGGATAATAATATCGTCGTTTGTGGAGGAATGGAATCCATGTCGCAAACGCCGCACTACGTTGTCAATGCTCGGAAAGGCAGCAAATTCGGAGACCAAAAACTCATCGACGGGCTGCTTCGGGACGGCTTGACCGACGCCTACGAACTTGTGCAGATGGGCGTTTTCGCCGACCGATGTGCAGAAAAATATCACATTTCCAGAGAAGAACAGGACGAATTTGCGGTTAATTCTTATCAAAGAGCCGCAACGGCTTGGAAATCCGGAAAATTCAACGAAGAAGTCATTCCCGTAAGCGTTCCGCAGAAGAGCGGCGAGCCTTTGACAATTTTGGAAGATGAAGAATACAGGAACATCAATTTTGAGAAAATGAAACAGCTCTCACCCGCCTTCCAAAAGAACGGAACGGTAACGGCAGCCAATGCTTCCACTTTGAGCGACGGCGCTTCGGCATTGATTTTAATGTCCGCCGAGAAAGCGGAAGAATTGAATATCAAGCCTTTAGCGAGAATCGTCAGTTATGCAGACGCTTCCCTTGCGCCTCAGGATTTTCCTCTTGCGCCCGCCAAAGCGCTTCCTCTCGCATTGAAGAAAGCCGGTCTTTCCACAGAAGATATTGATTTTTATGAAATTAACGAAGCCTTTTCAACGGTTGGAGTAGTAACCTCCCGATTATTGAATGTCAGTTTGGGGAAAATCAACGTGAACGGCGGAGCAGTAGCTCTCGGACACCCGCTGGGGAACAGCGGTTCACGCATTTTGGTTACGCTTATCAACGTATTGAAACAGAATCAAGCGCGTTATGGTGCGGCGGCTATCTGCAATGGCGGCGGCGGTGCAAGCGCAGTGGTGATTGAGAATGTTTCAAATTGAAAACAAGAAAATTAGAGAGAGACTGTACACCTCTTTGATGTGTGTTATTGATCAATAGTGTCTATTTATTAGTAGCAGCAGTTCTATTTTTACTTTTTGACAGAATTATTTTGAGAAAGATTTATCTCTTTACTTTAGAATAATTAAGAAATTGAAACGAACAAAACAGACTAAACAGCAAATTAGTAAAAGTCAGTTCATGGTTAAATATAGACAAAAACAAGATATTGAGCAGGTTAAATGCCGCTACCGTTAATATAGGAATGAATATGAAATCTTTTTTTTCTTGAAATTTAAAATTTATCGGATAAATAAAAAGGCTTAAACCCAGCAGTAATACCGATAAAAAATAGGCATTTCTAATCGACAAATAGTTGAAAAATAAATTCCCAACCAAAAAGAACATTATAAATATTGAAACGATTAATATTTTGATTTTCATAAAATTAAATTTTCAATTAGGATACGAATAAATTCGTGTCAAAATATTTTTTGGACAGTCTCAATTATAATTAAATCAGAAAACCGGCGCATCAATCTTCTTGTCCTTTCAGTTTTTCGGCATTTTCGGCAATTTTCAAAGATTCAATCATTTCCTCAATATCTCCGTTCATGAAATTGTCCAGATTATAAATAGATTTGTTGATTCTGTGGTCGGTAACGCGCCCCTGCGGATAGTTGTAGGTGCGGATTTTCGCCGAGCGGTCGCCCGTTGAGACCATTGTCTTGCGTTGGGAAGAAATCTTTTCCAAATGTGCCTGCAATTTCATGTCGTACAGTTTGTTGCGGAGCATCTGCAACGCCATTTCGCGGTTGGCGTGCTGAGAACGAGCTACTTGGCATTGAATCATGATTCCTGTCGGCTTGTGGGTGAGTTGAACTTTGGTTTCCACCTTGTTTACGTTTTGTCCGCCCGCACCGCTGGAACGTGCGGTTTGAAACTCCAAATCGGCAGGATTGATTTCCACATCAACTTCTTCTGCCTCAGGGAGAGTCGCCACCGTGATGGCGGAAGTATGCACGCGTCCCTGCGATTCGGTTTCGGGAACGCGCTGCACGCGGTGTACGCCCGATTCAAACTTCATCGTGCCGTATGCGCCTTCGCCGCTTACATTGATAATCATTTCTTTATAACCTTTGAGACTGCCTTCGGTAGCATCGGCGACCTCAAAATTCCAGCCTTTTTGTTTCCAATACATGGAATACATGCGGAAGATGTCTTCCACAAAAATAGCTGATTCGTCGCCGCCCGTTCCTGCACGGAGTTCTACGGTGATGTTTTTGTTGTCTTCGGGGTCTTTGGGAATCAGCATGTACTTGATGTCTTCTTCCTTTGCGGGGATTTTTTCCAGCGCCGTATTTTTTTCTTCTTTGGCAAGTTCGACCATGTCGGGGTCTGCGCCTTCTTTGATGATTTCATCGGCATCGGAAACGGTATTGAGCAAGGCTTTATATTCGTGATAAACGCGGACTAACTTTTCCAAGTCCTTGTATTCTTTGTTCAGTTGGGCATATTTTTTTTGATCGGAGATAACAGCCGGTTGTATTATTAAATCGGATATTTCGTCGAACCGCTGTTTAATGGCTTCTAACTTCGTTAATAAATCTGACATACTAAAATTTAAGTTTGCAAATGTACGGAATATGTTGAGATTTTGGGAAATGAAGTTTCTTACCACACCACAGAGCCAAACAGCTCAATCAGGTCAATGGCGTTTTGGGAGCTGTTTTCATGGGTAATCACATGGAGTTTGTAGAGAAAACTCATCACAAACATAACGATGAAAAAGTATTTTACTGCCCCCAAGAGCAGTCCTGCAAAACGGTTGGTAAAACTCAAACCGATATTTTTCAGCAGAGTTTCAGTCATGGCGGAAAGGAATTTTACTGCAATGATGACCAAAACTATCGTCAGGAAAAAACTCAGACTATCCGAATAATTTTCAGAGAGAATGTGTTTTTCAATGAGAAAATCGTGCATTTGCAACGAAAAAAGTCTTGCAGCCAAATATCCGATGACGATTCCCGCGAGCGAAGAAATCTGTTTCAAAAATCCTTTGAAATAACCCAAAACTGCGCCTAAGGCTGTGAACCCCAATAGGATATATTCCGTCATATAACGTCTTTTTTATATTCGCCCAAAACGTGCAGAAAACCCGTGTTCTGTCTCAGTTCTTCCAACGCCTGATGATAGCTTTCATAATTTCGGTTATCCAAAATCACATCAACGTGAAAAGAATATTGAAATACCGACCCTGAGAGCGGTACAGACTGAATTTTCGTCATGTTCAACTTGTATTTTGTCAAGATGTCCAATACTTTGGAGAGGCTTCCCATTTCGTGTTTGGTTGTGAAATAGAGCGAGGCTTTGTCAAAATTTTCAATTTTTTCGTTGTTTTTCGACAGCAGGTAAAACCGCGTGTAATTGTCTGAAATATCGTGAATATCCTCAGCCAGAATTTTCAGATTATACATTTTTGCTGCGAGTTTCGAGCCGATAGTTGCAATGCCTTTCATCTGATTTTCAGATATTTTCTTGGCGCAGGTGGCGGTGTCGTCTTTGGCGAGCAGTTTCCAGTCAGGATATTTTTCCAAAAAATTCTCGCATTGCAGCAGCGCCATCGGGTGGGTTTGCACTTCGGTGATTGTATCCAAAGTGTCTGATTCCAAAGACAATAGATTGTGCCGAATCGGAAGGGCTATTTCTCCGATGATGTGCAACTTGTTTTTGGTTATCAGCGTGTAATTTGGAAGAATTGCGCCTGCGATGGAGTTTTCAATCGCCATCATGCCATAATCTGCGTTGCCGTTGGTGATGTCCTTTACCAAAGTTTTGAATGTCGGGCTGTCCAAAACTTCGGCTTCTCCGTTTTTAAAAAACTTTGCCACCGCTTCGTGGTGGAAAGACCCTTTAATTCCCTGAATACTGATTAATCTCATTAAATTATTCAATTAATTTTAGTAATTTTGTATCTATTTTTTAAGCAAAACATTGAAAAATGTCGGTAAAAGTACAAAATTTAACGAAACTATATCATCAGCAAATTGCTCTTGACCATATTTCTTTGGAAATCAGCAACGGCGAAATCGTCGGACTGCTCGGTCCCAACGGTGCAGGAAAAACCACCATGATGCGTTCCATAGCAGGTTCTCTCTCTTTTGATGAAGGAAAAATCTGGGTGAACGGCATCGACAATCAGGAAAATCCTTTCAAAACAAAATCCATGATTGGCTACCTGCCCGAAAACAATCCGCTGTACTTGGACATGTATGTCAAAGAATATTTGTCGTTTGTGGCAGATATTCATCAAATTGACAAAAGAAAAATCGCACAGATTATTGAAAAAGTCGGGCTTTCGCAAGAGCAAAACAAGAAAATCCATCAACTTTCCAAAGGCTATAAACAGCGTGTCGGGCTGGCGCAGGCAATTATTTTCGATCCTGAAATTTTGATTCTGGACGAGCCGACCAATGGTTTAGACCCCAACCAGATTATCGAAATCCGGCAGTTAATCAGCGAGTTGGGAAAGGAAAAAACCGTCATTTTGTCCACGCATATCATGCAGGAAGTCGAAGCGTTGTGTTCGCGCGTAATTTTGCTTGACAAAGGCAGAATCATTCAGGACGGAAACATTGAAAATTTCAAAGGAAAATACAAGAATTTAGAGGAAGCATTTTTCCAATACACACACAATGAATTATAGCACTAAAATAGGAAAACCCACGCCGTTGGGTGCGTCCATCAGAGACGGAGGAGTCAATTTTTCACTTTTCTCGCCTTTTTCCACGCGCGTTCAACTGCTGCTGTTTAAAGATATAGAAGACACCGACCCGATAGTTATTGAGCTGACGCTGAGAAACAAAAGCTATTACTATTGGCATGTTTTTGTCGAAGGAATCGGAGCAAACCAGATCTACGGCTTCCGCGTGGACGGAAGCAACAAAAGCAACCGCCGCAGATTCGATTTTTCCAAAGTTTTGGTTGATCCTTATGCCAAAGCTGTTGTAGGAAAGCATTCCAGAAGAATGGCTTCTCAATATGGGAAAGACAACATAGACTGCTGTTACAAATCTGCCGTTATCAACAGCGAATTTGACTGGCAGGACTGCGAGCAGGTGCAGAAACCTACCCGAAAGTTGATTATCTATGAAATGCACGTCGGTGCGTTTACCAAAAACAAAAATTCAGGATTGAGCGACAAACTGTGCGGGACGTATCGCGGGTTGATAGAAAAGATTCCTTATTTGAAAGAACTCGGCGTAACAGGCGTGGAACTGCTTCCTGTTTACACTTTTGACGAACAGGATGCCCCGTCCGGAAAGACCAATTTCTGGGGATATTCTCCGGTCAATTTTTTCTCGCCTCATGCAAATTATTCTTCTGAGTCGGAACCTCAGGAAATCGTCAATGAATTTAAGGAAATGGTGCGCGAACTTCACCGAAACAACATCGAAGTCATTTTGGACGTAGTGTACAATCATACCGCAGAAACGGGCGAAGACGGTCCAATGTACAATTTCAAAGGTTTGGTCAATTCGGCGTACTACATTTTGGACGAAAACGGAAAATACCTTGATTACACAGGCTGCGGTAACACGATGAACACCAATCATTCCGTCGTTAGGAGAATGATTCAAGATTCGCTGGGTTATTGGGTCAGGGAGATGAAAATAGACGGTTTTCGTTTTGATTTGGCTTCCGTTCTGTCAAGAGACGAAAGCGGGACGCCTTTCAAAAATCCTCCGATTTTGTGGGCGATTGATTCTCACCCCGAATTGGTTGATGCTCAAATTATTGCAGAACCTTGGGACGCTACGGGCTTGAATTTGACGTACAACTTTCCCGGCGATCGCTGGCTGATTTGGAACGGGCAGTTTCGAGATTTGGTGCGGACTTTCACCAAAGGAGATCAGGGAAAAGTGCCTGAGTTTGCCATGCGGAACGCAGGCGGCAAAGGAACGATGCTCGGCAGAAGCATGGAATTTTCCCCTGAACGGAATTTGTATTTTGTTACCTGCCATGACGGTTTCACGCTCAACGACTTGGTTTCCTACAACGAGAAACACAATCAGGAGAACGGCGAAAGCAACCGAGACGGAAGCAACGACAATTACAGTTGGAACTGGGGAGAAGAGGGCGAAACGTCGAATGAGGAAATCGAAAAACTACGGTTGAAGCAAATCAAAAATATGCTGGTTTGTTTGTTTTCTTCGCACGGAATCCCGATGATTCTCATGGGCGACGAGGTGCGCAGAACGCAAAAAGGCAATAACAACGCCTATTGTCAAGACAATGAGACTTCTTGGTTTGATTGGTCTCTGATTGATAAAAACAGAGATTTGTTTGAATTTGTGAAGAAAATTATTCTCTTCCGAAGGGCATCACATATTTTTCATTATGTCGGGTATTTCGATACGGAATATAGCTACGATACGCCGTTTGTTAGCTACCACGGCGTGGAATTAGGCAAGCCTGATTTCAGTTATTATTCGCATTCCATTGCAATTGAGATGTGCTATCCGAAAAAGAAAGAACATATCTTTTTAATTTTCAACTTTTATTATCAAAAATTGCAGTTTGAACTCCCTTCCGGAGATTGGGAAATCGTAGTCAGTACGGACGAAAGAGTGAAAGAAGGAAAAATAGTGAAAAAGAAACTCCAAGTGCCGGAACAGGCAATAATTGTATTGAACAAGAAAAAGACGGAATAACACTATAAAAACATAGAATGTGAAAAATATTTTGTATTTTGTTCGGTGGTGGATACATATCATCATTTTCCTGCTGTTGATGGGGCTTCAATACGGGCTGTACCGCGTATGGATGCAGGAACAGAAAAATCAGGAGAGCGTTTCCAAAGTCATCACGGAAGCCTCTTTGCCAAACAATGCCCTGCTGTACATCAATGAAATGACCAACAGCTACATGAACGCCAATAACTGTTTTGACAAGTTTTTGTCTTCGCACTCGGAAACTGATTTGGCAGATTACAGAACTTCTTTGAACAACTTTTCGCTGTATTTGGACAGCCTTCAACAATTCGGCACGAACAATTTGGAACTGAACGGCATTCTGGCGACCAAAGAAAATATTTCGCTGAAAGTTGCCAACCTGCGCAAACAGCTCGACCGCCTGATGAATGACAATAAATCGTTTGTACAGAAAGAACTTGTCGGCATCAGCCCGCTAAAACCCTACAAGTCGATTATCACTTACGACACCATTATGCTGAGCGTGGACACGGCAAAGGTAAAGAAAAAAGGACTTTTCGGAAGGCTGGGCGATGCTTTCACAGGAGGCGAAAACCAATCCGGCATAAAGGAAATCTATCTGGTGCAAATGAAAATCAACGGGCTGGAACTCGGCTCCGAAAACACCAAGCAGAACCAAAAAATATTGTCGCAGGACAAGGCTTTTCAGAAAGTGAGAGACACCTACAACGCCATGCTGAAACAGAACGCCAACTTGTTAAAAATAAACGAGGAAATATTGTCCGGAAGCAAATATATTCTCCAATATTATACAAAAAGCGTTAATGAATTTACCAACAAAAGAAAAATGCGCTTTGTTGAAGACTTTTTGAAAAACAATGATTATCAGCACACTAATCTGAAATACGTCTTGTTGTGCTGTATCGTAGTAACCGTTACGCTGCTGCTATATATTTTGTTGATAAACATTTACGAAAGAAATCTGAGAGAAGCTCGGCGCAACGCAGAACAGAAAGCACAGATTACCAACAAGATTCTCGGCTTTTTGAGCCACGAAATCCGCACGCCGTTCAATATCATTCAGTCCCTGACCGAAAAAATTTCAATAACCAATCAACTCAGTTCGGAAGAACAGAAAATGCTTAATTCCGTACAGTTTTCCTCAAACTCAATCAATTACATCATTCAACAAGTGTTGGACTTCATCAAGAACGGAGACGATTCTTTGACCAAAAACGAATCCAATTTTGTTTTGGGAGAAGAAATTTCCGAAATTCTGTTCTCACTCAGAATCTTGGCAGACTATAAAAATTTGTATCTAATTGATGACAATCATATTACTCCTAACGTCATCGTTTGCGGAGACAAAGGAAAACTCAATCAGTTGTTTTATAACATAGTTTTCAACTGCATCAAATTCACCAACGAAGGCGGTGTTACCGTAACCTCCGACACACAGACAGAAAGCGACGGAAAAATAAAACTTATCGTTAAAGTAGATGATACGGGAATCGGTATTGAAAAAAGCGACATTTCCCACATTTTTGACGAATACTATCAAGGAGAAATACAAAAAACTTCCATGAATATAGGCGGCATCGGGCTGGGATTGAGTATCAGCAGGGACATCGTCGATTTGCACAACGGCACGATATCCGCCAAAAGCCGAAAAGACAAAGGCACAACCTTCCTGTTCACGCTGTACTACGACCCTAAAAAAACGGAAGATATCGCCAAAGTTCTGGACAATAGTTACTTGGGAAAATTGAACGGACTGAAAGTCGTCATTTCCGAAGACGATGAAGTGATGAGAAGCATCTTGACCCTGAGTTTGTCCAAATATCACATTAACTACCAATCGTATGACAACGCCGAAGCCTCTTGCGAATATTTGCAGACCCACAAGGTGGACATCATCATCACAGACATAGAGCTGCCGGGGATGTCGGGCATCGACCTGCTGCACAAAATCAGAGAATCTGACAATCTCAATAAAAATACACCTTTCATTGCTATTACGGGCGACATTTCACAAAAAGAAACTTTCATAGAACAGGGTTTTTACAACGTGATTTTCAAACCGTTCAATATTTCAGACCTTTGCGAAACAGTTTCCCACGCAGTGGAAGAAAATACCCGATGATTAATGAGAAAAGAGGAGAGGAGAAAATTCAGAAATTGCGAAGTTGTTTCCGGCACAGCCCTGACGGATTTCAAACTTTTGCAAAATAATTGTATCAAGTACACTTGATATTTCATAAATTTGTTTCGTAAAGATTTAACCATGAAAAGACAAAAAACCGACCTTTCTTTTTGGAAAATTTGGAATCTCAGTTTCGGATTTTTCGGCGTACAAATCGCCTATGCTCTTCAAAGCGCAAATATTAGCCGCATTTTTACTACTTTGGGTGCTGACCTGCACTCATTGAGTTTCTTCTGGATTTTGCCTCCATTGATGGGCATTGTCGTGCAACCGATTGTCGGCTCATTGAGTGATAAAACATGGTTGCCAAAATTTGGACGGCGCATTCCTTATTTGTTCGTGGGTGCGGTGGTTGCTATTTTGGTAATGTATCTTTTGCCCAATGCAGGCAGTTTAGGAGTAAAAGGACACTATTTAATGTTCTTTGGACACGTTGTTTTATCAGCATTGCTTTTTGGGGCTTTTTTCCTGATGCTTTTGGATACATCGCTTAATATGGCAATGCAGCCTTTTAAAATGCTGGTGGGAGATATGGTCAATGAAAAACAGAAAACTTTTGCCTATTCCATTCAAAGTTTTTTGGTAAATACAGGCAGTTTAATTGGCTATCTTTTGCCAATAAGTCTAACGTTGATAGGTTTTGCCAATGTTGCACCCGAAGGAATTGTGCCTGATACCGTAATTTATTCATTCTATGGTGGTGCTGTCATTTTGATACTTTGCGTTTTATACACCATTTGGAAAGTAAAAGAAATGCCGCCAAAAGAATATGCACAGTTTCACGGATTTGATGAAAATCCACCTGTTAAAGAAAAATCTGATTTCTTTACTCTGCTCAAAAAAGCCCCCAAAGTATTTTGGACAGTCGGTTTGGTACAGTTTTTCTGTTGGGCAGCCTTTCTGTTTATGTGGACTTACACCAACGGTGCGATTGCCGAAAACGTGTGGGGCGTAGATACTTCGCTGGAAGGACACGCCAAACTTCCTGAATATCAAGATGCGGGCAATTGGGTAGGTATATTATTTGCCGTTCAGGCAGTTGGTTCGATGCTGTGGGCGTGGGTTATTCCGATGTTCAAGTCGAAAAAATCGGCGTATATCATCAGTTTGCTTTTGGGCGCAATCGGATTTATATCAACATTTTTCATTCACGATAAATTCCTGTTGTTCGGTTCTTACGCGCTTATTGGTTGTGCTTGGGCAGCAATGCTGGCTCTGCCTTTCACAATACTCACAAATGCACTTTCGGGCAAAAATATGGGCGCTTATCTGGGGCTTTTTAATGGAACGATTTGTTTGCCACAAATTGTTGCAGGTTTGTCTGGCGGCGTAATTTTGTCGGTTGCAAGCACACAAACAGCAATGTTGGTTGTAGCAGGCATTTCACTGATTTTGGCAGCGGCGGCGGTGTTATTCGTGAAGATTAAAAAAGCAGAAGAATAGGCTGATTCTTAACCTTATCACTTAACGGCTTTCTTCAAACTTTTGAACAGATAAAACAGCACGATGGACAGCCCAATCAAAATACCTGCGCCGGACACGGCAAACGCTGTGTAAATTCCGTGCATCTCTTCTCTGAATACGGCAAACGGCACATTTTTTTCCGAATAACGCCATTCGCTTCGCTCTGCGCCCATCACGATTAGCACAATCCAAAAGCAGACAAAAGAAATGTTGAAAATATTCGTCCCCACTTTCAGCCAACGTTTATCCTGTTCCGAAAAAGGATTCTGATTTTCAAGCAGATAACTGATGGACGAGAGCAAAATCAACGTGTTGATGCCGATGGTTGTTCCCATAGCGTGGGCAACCGTAAAGTGCGTTCCGTGAGTGAAATAATTGACCGCAGGAATGGAAATCGAAATCGCCAGAAGCAGGTTCAGAACAATCCAAACATCGCTCAAAATCATAAATCTGTGCGCCGGAGAGTAAACCGCTTTCTTTTCTTTGGAAAGGCTCTTGCTCCAATTATAAATCATGGAAAAAAGAATCAGCCATTCCGTCATGCTGATAACATAGGCGGCGATGCGAATCCACGGCGCAATCGGGATTGGATATACGTGGTGCGCCCAGTTGAACATCAAATTTACCAGACTTAGGAAATAGAAGAAAAATGCGGTTTTGGAACGAGAATAAGCATCGCTTCCGCTGGTTTTTGCCATTACGTACATCGAAGTTCCGTAAACGAGCATATTCCACGCCCCGACTGCCGAGCCGTTGGCTTTCCATTGCATGGAGAGGTTTTGCATGTAATCTCCCTGAAAATACGGCAGAATCCACAAATGCGCTTCAGTGAAATGGAAAATCATGGTAACGATTCCTGTTCCCCACATCCAGTAATAGGCGGGAAACAGACCTTTGCGAGAAAACAGAAATTTGAAATAATATACGCCGAAAAGTATCCAGCCGAGGAGAATCGGGAAGTAGAAAAAGTGAGGAAATTCCAGATATTCTTTGCCTTCAAAGTTTTTCGCCAGATAGGAAACCGCAATTCCGATTCCCGTCAGGGCGAAAAGCCAAAACAGTACTTTCATGACATTCCGGAACTTGGCGTTTTCGTCTTCTTTGCTCGTGTAATAAAAAATTCCTCCAATTGCGCCGATAAAAATCCACGACACGGAAAAAAGCGTGTGCAATGGGCGGAAAACGGTAAAGGGAATTATGTTTTTGATGAAAGAGGGAACGGCGTACTGCACGCTGGAAAGCATTCCAATCAAAAGGCTTAACAATAAACACGTTAGAGCCGTTGCGAGAAAATAAAACGGATATTTATTTTTCATAAAGGTAATCTTTGTATTTGAGTTTCACCCAGCCGTCGGGTTCTATATTTGCTTGTTTATTAGGGAAGTAGCCTGTTTTATCAACAGCTTTTAAGAATTGAAGAAGTTCGTTTTGTTCTTCTTCGGTGAAATTGAATTGAGGCATAGGGTCTAAAGAACTGAGCATCATTGCTTTGATATATTCGTCAGGTTTTCCCTGCGTAGAACAGATATTGGTCAGGTCAGGACCGAGATAGCCGCCCAGCCCGTAGAGTTGATGACAGGCGTTGCAGTTGTTTTTGAGCCATAAACGCTCGCCTTTCAGCGCCTCCGGAGAGAGGTGGACAGTTCCGTAATTTGACTTCGATGTGTAGATGTTGTAGTTGTATATCAGAAAAATAGTAACCAAAATTAACAAGATAATGCCGTAGATTTTGTTATTTCTCATGCTCTTTTTTATTCTTTTTTTAGTCTAAAGTTTTCCTATATTTCCGACAAAGGTAGTGTAAATTGGAAAAATATCAAAAGAAAAATTCCATTCACCGAAAATATTTGTAGGTCAGTCGAAAAGAAGAAAATAATTTTTTACCGTTCCCAAAAATATTTGTATTTTTGCGTTCGGTTTTGACGGAACGAAAGAAAAACCGTAAACTAAAAGTATAACTATCTTCCTTACAGATAATTCCGTCCTTGTCTTTCGTTATCTTGGATAAGGAATACAAAATTAATTAATTATGTCCGAAGAGACTAAAATTTTGAACGAAGAACAAGAAGTTCTTCAAAGTGCGAACGTAGCTCCTGAGCAGTTTGATTGGGATTCTTTCGAGTCCGGATTGGATGCTGAAGACCGTAAAGAAAAATCTGAATTGGAAAAAATGTATGATGATTCTTTGAGGGAACTTGATGAAAATCAGGTTTTTAAAGGAAAAGTTGTACGTTTAACAGACAAGGAAGCTATTGTCGATATTAACTTTAAATCGGAAGGAGTGATTTCTCTTAACGAGTTTCGCTACAATCCGCACCTCAAAGTGGACGATGAAGTAGAAGTGATGGTTGACCAGAGAGAAGACAAATCTGGGCAGTTGCAATTATCCCACAAAAAAGCCAGAATGCTCAAAGCTTGGGACAAAGTCAATGAACTGTTTGAATCAGGAGAAATCATCGAAGGATATATCAAATCCAGAACCAAAGGAGGCATGATTGTCGATGTATTCGGAATTGAAGCTTTCCTTCCCGGTTCTCAAATTGACGTTAAACCTATCCGCGACTACGACCAGTTCGTAGGCAAAACAATGGAATTTAAGATTGTAAAAATCAATCACGAATTTAAAAACGTGGTAGTTTCTCATAAAGCATTGATTGAAGCCGACATAGAAGACCAGAAGAAAGAAATCATCAGCCAACTCGAAAAAGGACAAGTGCTGGAAGGCGTGGTGAAAAACATCACTTCTTACGGCGTATTTGTCGATTTGGGCGGCGTGGACGGATTGATACACATCACAGACCTTTCTTGGAGCAGAATCAGCCACCCTTCGGAAGTGGTAGATTTGGACAGGAAAGTCAATGTTGTAATTTTGGATTTCGACGACCAAAAATCAAGAATCCAATTAGGTATGAAGCAGTTAGAACCGCATCCTTGGGACGCATTAGACTCTAACTTGCAGATTGGCGACAAAATCAAAGGAAAAGTAGTTGTCCTTGCAGATTATGGAGCTTTCGTAGAAGTTGCTTCGGGCGTGGAAGGACTGATTCACGTTTCCGAAATGTCTTGGTCAACACACCTGCGCTCCGCTCAGGATTTTGTGAAAATCGGAGACGAAGTGGAAGCCGTTATCCTCACGCTGGACAAGGAAGACCGCAAAATGTCTTTGGGAATCAAACAATTGACCCCCGACCCTTGGACAGATATCACCGCCAAATATCCTGTTGGATCTAAACACAAAGGAACAGTACGGAACTTCACTAATTTCGGCATATTCGTAGAATTAGAACCGGGCGTGGACGGACTGATTTACATTTCAGACCTTTCTTGGACAAAAAAAATCAAACATCCGTCAGAGTTCTGCTCCGTAGGAGATGTGCTTGATGTTATTGTTCTTGAATTAGATACCGAAGCCAGAAGATTGAGTTTGGGACACAAACAACTGACTGAAAATCCTTGGGATAAATACGAAACCAAGTACGCCGAAAGAACAGTACATCAAGGAAAAGCCATTCAGATTTTGGACAAAGGCGCAACCGTTCAGTTCGAAGATGCCGAAGTTGAAGGTTTCTGTCCTTCCAGATTTTTGGAAAAAGAAGACGGTTCCAAAATCAAGAAAGGTGAAGAAGCCGATTTTAAGGTAATTGAATTTAATAAAGAATTCAAACGAGTAGTCGTTTCTCATACAGGAACTTTCCGCGAAGAAGAAAACAAGGCGGATACTGAAAAACAGTTGAAATCTCAGAATCAGAATGTGGAAAAATCCACTTTGGGAGATTTAGACGAGTTGCAGGCATTGAAGAAAAAAATGGAAGAAGGAGAATAAATTCCTTATTTTTAAACAAATATTTTTCATATTTTGCAGTGAGCAGGAAACGAAAGTTTCCTGCTTATTTGTTTGAGTGGGGAGCTGCCAAAATATCAGAAAAACAAAAACGGTACAATAAATGCTTTTATATTGCAAAAATTAGTAACTTTGTTAAATATTTACCATAGAGGAGATTTTCCCATGAACGAGAATTTTTCACAACAAGTAAAAGATGTCATCAGTTTCAGCAATGAAGAAGTATTGCGTTTGGGACACGACCATTTGGGTACGGAACACCTCATGCTCGGCATTTTGCGCGAAAGCAACAATAAAGCCGTCTCTGTGCTGAAAAGTTTAAACATTGATTTAAACCAGTTTAGACATCAAATCGAAGCGCTTAATCCGTCTGAAAATTTCTTCAGAAAGGACAGAAGCAAAATTCCTTTCACCAAAGCAGCCGAAGTAGCCCTGAAAACCAGTTTTTTAGAAGCCAAACTTTTCCGCAGTTCCGAAATAGAACCTATCCATCTGCTTTTGTGTATTTTAAGGATTGAACACGACCCCGTAACTCAAATTCTGAAAAAATATCACGTGGACTTGAATACCGTAAGAGAAGAATATAATTTCCATTTCGGCGAAGATTTGGCAGATCAGCCCAAAGCCTCCTACTCAGACGAAGAATCCGGTGAAAGCGGACGAAATCCTTTCGAGCAACGCCCGCCGCAAAACCCGTCGCAGGCAAAAAGCAGAACACCTGTTTTGGATAATTTCGGCAGAGATTTGACCTTTTCTGCCGTCGAAGGAAAATTAGACCCCGTCGTTGGACGTGAAAAGGAAATCGAACGCGTTTCCCAGATTTTGAGCCGCCGAAAAAAGAACAATCCGCTGCTCATCGGCGAGCCGGGCGTAGGAAAATCCGCCATCGCAGAAGGCTTGGCTTTGAGAATCGTACAGCGCAAAGTTTCACGCGTGCTTTACAACAAGCGCGTCATCACGCTTGACCTTGCAGGATTGGTCGCAGGAACGAAATACCGCGGACAGTTTGAAGAACGCATGAAAGCCATAATGAACGAGTTGGAAAAAAATCCGGACATCATTCTCTTCATTGACGAGGTTCACACCATTGTCGGAGCAGGCGGAGCAACAGGCTCTCTTGACGCTTCCAACATGTTCAAGCCTGCGCTGGCGCGCGGAGAAATCCAATGTATCGGTGCGACTACGCTTGACGAATTTCGTCAGTACATCGAAAAAGACGGTGCATTGGAACGGAGATTTCAAAAAGTAATGGTTGAGCAAACCTCTGTTGAAGAGACGATAACGATTCTGGATCAAATCAAAGACAAATACGAAGAACACCACAACGTAACCTACACGGACGAAGCGATTAAAGCCTGCGTATATCTTACCAATCGATACATTACAGACCGCTATCTTCCTGATAAAGCAATAGATGCACTGGACGAAGCAGGCTCTCGGGTTCACATCAAAAACATCAAAGTTCCCGAAGAAATCTTGACGTATGAGCAAGATTTAGAAAACGTCCGCGTAGAGAAAAATAAAGTCATCAAAAGCCAAAAATACGAAGAAGCCGCCCGCTTGCGAGACAAGGAAAAAGAAATCGAAGCGAAACTGGCTCAGGCTCAGAAAGAATGGGAGCGAGACTCGCGAGAACATCGCGAAACCGTTACTGAAAACAATGTTGCCGAAGTAGTTTCGATGATGAGCGGCGTGCCTGTACATCGCGTTGCCGAAAGCGAAATGAAAAAACTCGCCCAAATGAACGAACTTTTGAAAGGAAAAATCATCGGGCAGGACGAAGCTGTGCAAAAAGTAGTCAAAGCCATTCAGCGAAACCGCGCAGGGCTGAAAGACCCGAACCGACCTATCGGAACGTTTATTTTCTTAGGGACAACAGGGGTGGGTAAAACTCAATTGGCAAAAGTTATAGCGCGGGAATTGTTCGACTCCGACGACACTCTGATTAGAATTGACATGAGCGAATACATGGAAAAATTTGCACTTTCACGATTAATCGGCGCGCCTCCGGGATACGTCGGCTACGAAGAAGGCGGTCAGCTGACGGAGGCTGTACGCAAAAAACCGTATTCCGTCGTACTTTTGGACGAAATTGAAAAGGCGCATCCGGACGTTTTCAATATCTTGCTGCAAATCTTGGACGATGGTTTTGTTACCGACAGTTTGGGCAGGAAAATTGACTTCCGAAACACGATTATCATCATGACTTCCAACATCGGAACACGCGAACTTAAAGATTTCGGCGACGGTGTAGGCTTCGGAACTTCTGCCAAAAAGTCATCTTCCGATTCTCGAGCAAAAACTACGATTGAAAATGCGTTGAAAAGAGCTTTCGCTCCTGAATTTCTGAACCGCATCGACGATATTATTGTCTTCAATTCTTTGGAAAAAGAAGATATTTCAAAAATCATCGACATTGAATTGAAAATAGTGTATGAACGTATAGAAAAACTGGGCTATCATGTTACGCTCTCTGCCGAAGCCAAAGATTTTATTACAGATAAAGGCTGGGACAAGGAATTTGGCGCAAGACCGCTGAAGCGCGCAATACAGAAGTATATTGAAGATTCTATTGCAGAAGAAATCATCAATGCGGAGATACAGGAAGGCGACACGCTGCTTATTGATATTAACGAGGCAAAAGACGGT
>JAITOO010000203.1 GCA_031289875.1 Flavobacteriaceae bacterium | reverse complement strand
AATAATTTTTGTCAGCGCAATAAATCTTCAAATAAATCAGTTAATTGATGTAATTTTAAACGGTTATGAGTCTAAGATTGAAATTGATTAAGGAACAGAGAATCGGAGTATTGTTGCTGTTAGGTGCAATTTTCATTCTCGAAGCCTTTCTTCATTTCGATTTGTTTCAGTCCAAGGATATTGTGGTTGAAAAAATTCCGCTTTCGCTGACGAAGGAAATCAGCGAGGCAAACCGTCAGAATCATTTCTCAAAAAACTATACGCTTGTCAATTTCGACCCCAACACCTATACTGTAAACGATTGGCAAAAAATCGGGTTTTCGCCCAAGCAGTCGGAAGTCATTCTGAAATACAAAAATATCGTCGGCGGAAAATTTACGTCCAAAGAGCAAATTCAAAAATGTTTTGTCATTTCGGACGAAAAATACGCAGAACTTGCGCTATATATTCAACTTCCGGAAAAGTCAAACGAAGAATATTCGACACAGCTGCCGAAAACCAAAACCTACCGTCTGCACCCGTTCAATCCCAATGATTTCTTGGTTGAAGATTGGCAGAAAATCGGGTTTTCGCCCAAGCAGGCAGAAGTTATTTTGAAATACAAAAATATCATCGGCGGAAAGTTCACATCCAAAGAGCAAATTCAAAAATGTTTCGTCATTTCGAACGAAAAATATGCAGAAATTGCGCCTTTTCTTCAAATTCCCCAACAAAAAGAACCGCCGGAAACCATTGTCGCCAAATCAGAACAAACGGAGAAAAAAGAACTTAACTCAGCGACTTTCAAGGACTTGGTTTCGGTCATCAACGATGCTTCGATTGCGGGAAAAATCTTGAGTTTCCGTAAAGGTCTGGGCGGTTTTGTTTCCAAAGAACAAATCAAAGAGGTATATGACATCACGCCTGAAATGGTCGGTTTGATTTTGGAAAATTTCACGCTTGACGTTTCCAAAGTGCATAAAATCAACTTGAACACTGCAACGGAAGAGGAACTGCAAAAACAAATTTATCTGCGCCGTTACAAACAAAAAATTCTGTCTGCACAAAAAAACGGCACGAATCCCGAAAATGAAATTCCAAAATCCGACCCGAAATATTCCTTTATTGTGATGTATTTGGAGCGTTAAATCGCCTGTTTCCCAACGATTTCGATGCCGTAACCGCTGCTCAGCGGAAAATTTTTGCCCGTTGTGCGAGTGAGCAGCCGCATCTTTTTAATTCCTAAATCTTTGATAATCTGCGCTCCGATGCCCAAATCACGGTCGTCGGTGTTGGCAATCGGTTTGGGAGTTCTACCCTCTACGAAATCCTTAAAATCCTGCAAATGGTTGTATGCCATAACGTTGTCTGTCGGGTTATTGATGAATATCACTGCACCTTTTCCTTCTTCGTTGATAATTTGAATCGTTTTTTCCAGCGAAGCGACTTCGCCTTGCGCCAATGTTCGGAAAATGTCAATATAGGTGTTGTTTGCCCGCACCCGCACAGGAATGACCGCATCGCTGTTATCGACTTCTCCTTTCACCAGAGCAAAATGAATGCCGTCTGTTGTTTTGTCGCGATAGGTTACGAAGCGGAAATCGCCATAATGTGTCTTCAGCAGATTGTCGTCGATTTTTTCAATTAGGGAATCGTTTTTTAAGCGGTAGGCGATTAAATCTTCGATGGTGATGATTTTCAGATTGAATTTTTCCGCTACGTCCATAAGCTGCAGAAGCCGAGCCATCGTGCCGTCTTCGTTCATGATTTCCACGAGAACGCCTGCAGGCGGAAGTCCTGCCAGTTGGAGCAAATCGACGGTAGCTTCGGTATGTCCGTCGCGTTTCAACACGCCGCCTTTTTTGGCTATCAGCGGAAAAATGTGTCCGGGACGGGCAAAGTCTTTCGGCTGAATGTCTTCGTCCACTAAGGCTTTGATGGTTTTGGCGCGGTCAAAGGCAGAAATGCCGGTCGTTACACCGTGTCCGAGCAAGTCAATGGAAACGGTGAAAGCGGTTTCTTTGGGGTCGGTGTTTTTGCCGACCATCGGCGAGAGTTCGAGTTCTTCGGCGTGTTTTTGGGTGAGCGGGGCGCAGACAAGCCCGCGACCGTACAGGGTCATAAAATTGATGACTTCGGGGGTGATGGTGGAAGCGGCGGCTATAAAGTCTCCTTCGTTTTCGCGGTTTTCGTCGTCCACCACGATAATGACTTTCCCTTGCCTCAGTTCGTCTAAGGCTTCGGAAATGGTATTTACTTTTATGTTTGTGTCCATTATTGGTATCTGCTGTGTTCCGTGTTTTTGGATTTCACAAATCTACCAAAAAATTTTTTAACAGGGTCTAAATAAATGTCAATATTGAAAATATCGGAATCTCTCATGGACTGAATGGTGAAATAAATTCCCAATGGAAACAGTAAAATGTTTGGCAGCCAAGATGCCCAATAAGTATTGAGTATCAAATTTTTAGACAGATTTTCCATATACAGTGAGATGATATAGAAGATAATAAAAATGATAATTGCCACTACCACAGGCATTCCTACGCCTCCTTTCCTGATGATTGACCCCAACGGTGCGCCGATAAGAAAAAACACAAGGCAGGTAACGGAATAAGCGATAATGTGCTGTTGCCAGATGACCATTTTTGAGAAAAATTTTCCTGCAGCTTTTATTTCCTGTCCGCGCCCTTCCAGATTGTTTTTGTCCATATTGACCTGTTTAACCGCATTGCGGACTAACTGTACTTTGGCGTCGCCGTCCTGTTCCGACCAGTCGTAAGGAAAAGATTCTTCGTAATCGTTGTAATTCAGAGAATCTAATTTTTCAGGTTCAGAAACCAAGGTAAAAAATTCTCTTTTGGTAATGTCCTTATAATAAGAAGCATTAGATTTTTGAGTAGAGTCGATGTAGGGAGTCAATTCGGCATAAGACCTGTATCGATAGGAATCTCCGCCCGATTCTTTGTCCAAAGAAGTTTTGATAAGTTCGGAAATATCCAAATGTTGAACAAGCGTGTCGAACTTGACCGCCGTAGCCTGTTGTCTTTTACGGGTATTGAAATCTTTGCTGTTCACATCGTCTTGATAAATGAAACCGTCGTACAGTTCGAGTTTCAAATAGTGGTTGTCCGGCGAAGGAACAATCAATCCTTTTTCGGCGAGGATAGTCTGCTGGTCTTGAAAGGCTTCGGCATTTTTATGAATAAAAACCTTCTCCCAATTTCGGTCGTCGTCTCCCGATTTTTTGTCAATTTTGATGCTGAACGACGGAACGGATTTTGAAAAAATGCCCTCCTCGAAACTCAGTGCAGGGCGCGTGCGGGCAATGTTGTAAAGCATGTTCCGCGCTCTTTTTTGATTGCCGGGAAGTACCACGTCGGAGAAATAATACAGCCCGACGGACATCACGATTACGAAGCCGAAAAGCGGAAACATAATTCTGACCAACGAAATTCCTGCGGATTTCATCGCCGCCAATTCGGATCTTTCTCCAAAACCGCCGAAAGTCATAATTGCCGAGAGGAGAATCGTTAGCGGAAGTACCAGCCGGACAACATCTAACCCCAAATAAAACAGCAGTTTGGTGATGTCCCAAGCCGTCAGTCCTTTTCCTATGAACATATCCATTTGAGTGAAAGCGTACTGTACAACAAAGATGAACATCAATACGCTGAATATGAATAGAAAAGGTTCGAAAAAGTTTCGGATTATGTACCAGTCTAACTTTTTAAGCATTTTTTACAGTTCTGTGTAGGCATAGCCGTTATATTTTTCTTTGTCAAAGGTAAGCAAAGATTTGTTTACGATGAGATTTTCTTTAAAATCTTTGACAGTCAAGACCAGACTGCCGCCGTCGTTGTAGTTTTCCGTAACTTGTGTCAGTTTGTTGTTTGCAATCGCTAAAATTATTGATTTCGATTTATTTGCATCGGTTGGGACTAATTTTATAAGCGTGCATTTTTTCTTGTCAATAATTTTTGTTCCTGCCGGAGAAATATTGAACCCCTGTTTGTAGAGATTGAGAATGGAGGTTGGCGAGAGGGCTTTGCCGTCGGCTTTGTCGGAGGCGGTAATTTCCTTGTCGTCATCGGAAATGGTGTAAACTTTATTGCCGTCGAAAATCTGGGTGGTTGAACCTAAAATCAAGTGATATTTTTCGCCCGCAGCATAGATATGCCCTGTTTGCGATGCGCTTTTTTCACCCGAAACGGAATACAAGTAACTGAATTTGATGTAGAAAGTGGTGCTTTGTTCCAGTTTGGAACTTACATTGTCCAATATTTTTTTGGCTGCGGGGTCAATTTTCTGCGCACCTGCAAAAACGGCAATGCAAACGGATACTATTGTGAATATTTTTTTCATTTTTCTTTGTTTTTAATTGATATTTTTCAATAATTGTTCCAAACTGTTCAAATCCGTGATGAGAACTTTCCGAGCTTTGCTGCCCTCAAATGCGCCCACGACTCCTGAGGCTTCCAATTGATCCATAATTCTTCCCGCACGGTTATATCCGAGAGATAATTTTCTCTGTATCAACGAAGTAGAGCCTTGCTGTGCAATAACGACAATCCGAGCGGCTTCGTCAAACATTTCGTCCTTTTTCATGTCAGAAGCCTCGCGCATCTCTGAGCTGCCGTCTTCGCCGAAATATTCAGGAAGCAGATAAGCGTCGGGATAACCCTGCTGCGAGCCGATAAATTCCGTAATCCGCTCCACTTCGGGCGTATCCACAAAGGCGCACTGCATACGTATCAATTCGTTTCCTGTCGTGAAGAGCATATCGCCCTTGCCGATAAGCTGGTCTGCGCCGTTGCCGTCCAGAATGGTGCGCGAGTCGATTTTGGAAGTAACGCGGAACGCCACGCGCGCAGGGAAATTCGCTTTAATCATGCCCGTAATCACATTGACCGAAGGTCTTTGCGTAGCGATGATGAGGTGTATTCCGATAGCCCGCGCCAGCTGTGCCAGACGTGCAATCGGAAGTTCGATTTCCTTTCCTGCGGTCATAATCAAATCGGCAAATTCATCGATAATCAGTACAATATAAGGAAGATAGCGATGTCCTTTTTCAGGATTCAGTTTACGTTCCTTAAATTTCAAGTTGTATTCTTTGATTGTCCGCACGTACGCTGCCTGCAAGAGTTTGTAGCGGTTGTCCATTTCGATGCAGAGCGAGTTCAGCGTGTTTATCACTTTGGTCGTATCGGTGATGATGGCATCTTCCGTGTCGGGAAGTTTTGCCAAAAAATGGCGTTCAATTTTGTTGTAAAGTGTCAGCTCAACCTTTTTCGGATCAACGAAAACGAATTTTAGTTCGCTCGGGTGTTTTTTGTAAAGGAGCGAGGTTACAACGGCGTTCAGCCCGACGGATTTCCCCTGTCCTGTTGCGCCAGCCATGAGCATGTGCGGCATTTTGGTCAGGTCGGTTACAAAAGTTTCATTGGAAATGGTCTTGCCGAAAACGACGGGAAGTTCCATTTCGACTTTTTGGAATTTTTGCGAAGCGATGACTGAGCGCATTGAAACGACCGTCGGATTGCTGTTCGGCACTTCGATGCCGATAGTTCCTTTGCCCGGAATCGGAGCAATAATTCGGATACCAAGCGCAGCCAAACTTAGAGCGATGTCGTCTTCAAGGTTTTTGATTTTTGAAATTCTCACGCCTGCTTCAGGAACGATTTCATACAACGTAACGGTAGGTCCCACCGTCGCTTTGATGCTCGCTATACCTATTCCGTAGTTGCCCAGCGTAGTAACGATTTTGTTTTTATTTTCTTCCAGTTCTTCGTTGTTAATGTTCACGCCTTCTGTATTATAGCTTTTCAGCAAATCAAGAGTCGGGTGCTGGTATCTTGGAAGGTCTAATTTCGGGTCATAAAATCCGTATTCTTCGACCAAAGAGGTGCTGAGTTTTTCTTCGTCCAACGGTACTTCTTTCGGGGATTCTACAGTCATAACAATCTCATCTACTGTTTCTTCCTCTGTGGGAATATCAATTTCAAAGTTTGCGGATTTTGTTTTATGATGGAGAATTCCTTCGGGTTTTGCCGGTTCTAAGGTTGAGATGATTTCGTTTTCTTCTTCATTTCCGTAGGTTTCTCCGTTTTTTAATTTAGAAATAATAGTTTCGGATTTAAGCGTCCGCGGGTCTTCAATTTTCTCGTATTTGATGTCTTCGGCAAAAGGTTCGGACTCTTCCGTTTGAGAATCTTCTTCTTTCCAATCGTTGGATTTTAATTTTTTTTGAAAGGTATGTAATTGATTTTTAACACCATTTAAATTAAATTCCAAAACGAAATATAAAACAAGAACCAAAAACAGAATCAGTGCCGTGCCGACGGTTCCCAGAATGCTTTTCAGATAGTCATAGACCTCCAAGCCAATCAGTCCCGACAAGAGCCATTTTGAGCCGAAAACCATGGCGAGAAAAACGGGTATCCAAATGATGAAAAAGATGCCGTGAGAGAGGAGTTTCCATAATTTGAGGAGTTCTCTGTCGAATAACACTCTGATTGACAGTAGAAAAAGAAAAAACGGAATGAAAAAAGCGATTGCCCCGATTCCTCGGTAAATAAAGATGTCGCCGAGATATGCCCCCGCCTTGCCGATAATGTTTTCTGCCGTTATGTTTTGGTCAAAAAAAGAGGTGAGTTGGCTTTGGTCATCTTTCCAATAGAAATAAAAGGAAACGAATGAAATGCAGAGAACTATCGAGAAAACGAGCAGCACTAACCCGAAAACGGTTCTTGCCGACGAGAGTTTTTTTTCTTTTTTTTCAATATCTTCTTCTTCTGTTTTTTTTGCCATTAATGTATCAGGTTTTAAACAACAAAAATACGATTTTTAATTTTAATGTGATAATAAATATAGTAAACCGCCGGAATTTGAAACACCTCCATTCATCGAGAAAAAAGCCTGCTTTGTCGAAAAGTTGATTTTTTGATGAAAAATAACAAGACCGACGGCGACATTGGACATTAATGAGAATATATTGAGATATACTCTTATGCGGAATTAGAACAATTTTTGGCAAAAAATTATTCTAATTCTCAGGTTGCATTCAGATTTTGAATCTGCGGTTGCACCCCTTAGCGATGAAAAACTTGCAGTTCGGAATTATTGTTGTACCTTTGCCGCGCAGCATATTTTTTGAATTTTGTTTGTAAAAACAAATCTGCCAAGTTATCTAACTGTAAAAACATGTCATTTCAACCCCTCGGGCTTATTGAGCCTATTCTCAAAGCCATAAAAGAAGAAGGCTACACGATTCCCACTCCCATACAGGCAGCAGCCATTCCCATTGTATTGAAAGGATCGGATTTATTAGGTTGTGCACAAACAGGCAC
>JAITOO010000149.1 GCA_031289875.1 Flavobacteriaceae bacterium | reverse complement strand
GGTTTTGAGCGGGGAGTGATGGTCAGGTTTCTCATGATAGCAATTCTTTCAACTGTGCGACAGCAGCGGGAATATCCTCTGATTCTTTCAACAAAGAAATAAATTTGCTTCCTATGATTGTCCCATTGGCATTGTTCTGCGCCGCTTTTAGGGTTTCTTTGTTGGAGATTCCGAATCCGATGAGGCGCGGATTTTTCAAATTCAGGGCATTAATTCTTTGAAAATAAGCCAGTTTCCGTTCATCAAAACTGTTTTGCGCACCCGTTGTGGAAGCGGAAGAAACCATGTAAATAAATCCGTCTGTATGTTCGTCAATCAAGCGGATGCGTTCCTCAGCGGTCTCAGGCGTGATAAGCATGATTGTTTTTATGCCGTACTTGTCCGCAATAGACTTGTATTCACCAAGATAATCATCAAAAGGAAGGTCGGGAATGATAGTTCCGTCTATACCGATTTCTCGGCATTTTTGGCAGAAAGGTTCAAAACCGTACCGCATTACAGGGTTGAGGTAACTCATCAAGATGAGCGGCAGGCGGACATTTTTGCGAATGTTTTTCAACTGATCGAAAAGTAGTTTGAGAGACATTCCGTTGTTCAGAGCCTGCGTTCCGCTTTCCTGAATCACTGCACCGTCCGCAATCGGGTCTGAAAAAGGCACGCCTATTTCAATCATATCAACATCATTTTTTTCCAGTTCCTGAATGATTTTGACGGTATCTTCCAATTTCGGGTATCCTGCCGTAAAATAAATAGAAAATATTTGTCGCTGTTTTTGCTCAAAAAGTTGTTTTATTCGGTTCATAATTGTAAATCGTTTATAAATGTTTGTAATAAATTGAGGTCTTTGATACCTGTTTTTGTTTCAAATTTGCTGTTCAAATCCACGCCGTAGAAAGACGAATGGCTGATTTGCTTGATTTTTTCCGCATCCGACGGAGAGATGCCTCCGCTCAGAAAGAAAGGCGTTTTCCCCGAATAGCTGTTCAACAAACTCCAATCGAATTTTTTTCCCGAACCGCCGTATTTTTCCGTTTTTGTGTCAAAGAGAAAATAATCGCAGCCCTCTTCATATTCTTTCATTTGATTGAAATCCGAAACTTCCGAAACGGGAAATGCTTTGATAATCCCTGTTTGAGGGCGGTCTTTCTTCAGCGTTCTGCAAAATTCAGGCGTTTCTGCTCCGTGCAGTTGTACCCAATCCAGCGGATAAGCCTCCAAATATGCCGATAAAATCTCTGCCGAGACGGAAACAAACACGCCGACTTTGCGAATGTGCGCAGGCAGACTGCTCAAATCGTCCGCAGTCAAAACGTTTCCTGCAAAGCGGGGCGACGGCGGGTAAAAAATAAATCCCATGAAATCGACAGGCAGTTTTCCTGCATTTTGTATGTTTTTTCGATTTTTCATGCCGCAAATTTTGATTTTCATGACTCTAATTCTTTTAAAAATTCTTTTAAAGCGCCCGCAGGGTCTTCGTTTTTCATAAAATTTTCTCCCATCAAAAAACCTTGATACCCTCTCTTTTGCAAAGATTTTACGGTTTGGATATCGGAAATGCCGCTTTCTGAAATTTTTACAATATCTGCGGGAATTTGGTCTGCCAAATCGAAAGAAATTCGGACATCGGTTACGAAGCGGGTCAAATCTCGATTATTGACTCCGACCACCTCTATCGACTCTGTAATATATTCTAATTCGCGTTCATTGTGGATTTCCAACAAAACTTCCAAGCCCAGTTCATGAGCGGTTTCGGCGAACCGAGCCGTTTGTTCCTGCGTTAGACAGGCGGCAATCAGCAAGATGACATCTGCACCCAGTACTTTCGACTGATAAATTTGATATTCGTCCACGATGAAATCCTTGCGCAGGACAGGAATTCGGGAAACAGTTTCCCTCACCTGCCTGAAATCGTGAAATGTACCGCCGAAAAAAGTTTCGTCCGTCAAAACGGAAAGGGCTGCCGCACCTGCGTTTTCATAGGCGGAGGCGACCGTTTTTGCGTCTGCGTCGGGGTGTATCCATCCTTTGGACGGCGAGCGGCGTTTGAACTCGGCAATAATTCCTGACGGCGAGCGCTGCAAGGCTTGTTTAAACGAAACCGTCCGATAGTTTGTTTCGTTGTACAAATTTTTTAAAACGGAAAGAGGCGTTTCTTTTTTTTGGCTTTCGACCTCTGTGCGCTTGTGGTCGGCTATCGTCTCTAAAATATTATTCATTATTTTGGTTATCAGGTATTTAATTCCAAAAATTTAACAAAAGTATTTTTGGTTTTTCCGCTTTCCAGAACTTCTCTCGCCTGCCCAATACACTCTTCGATGGATAGAGACGGGCGAATGGTGCGGATAGCAAAGGCAGAATTAGCCAATACGGCGTTTTTTTGCGCTTCTGTTGCGGTGTTGTTCAGCACGTTGTCAAAAATGCGGGAGGCATCTGCGGGAGTTTTTCCACCGTCCAAATCGCTCTGACGGCACATGGGAAATCCTATTTCTTCGGGTGAAAATAATTGTTCTCTCAAGTCATTGATAATCTTGAAATTATCTGTCAATGAAATTTCATCATATCCGTCGAGGCTATGCACAATGGTATAGCTGCAATTCGTGTTTTGGTACATATAGTAATACAAACGCGCCATTTGGAGATTGAACACGCCCAATACGTTTTTCTTGGGTTTGATGGGATTAATCACCGGTCCCAAGATATTGAAGAAAGTGCGCACGCCTAAATTTTTGCGCACAGGGGCAACGATTTTCAAGGCGCTGTTAAACAAAGGTGCATGAAGAAAGGCGATGTTGGCTTTGTCTAAAGATTTTTCCAGTTTATCCACATCGGAGGTGAATTTTACTCCGTGCTGTTCCATTACGTTTGAAGCTCCACTGACAGAGGTTGCGCCGTAATTTCCGTGTTTTGAAACCTTATAACCTGCACTTGCCACAACAAAGCAGGACAGGGTCGAAATGTTAAAAGTGTTTTTATTGTCTCCACCCGTGCCGACAATGTCTATCGGGTCGTATTTCTGCAAGGCGGTTACATCTGTGCATAAATCCAGCAGGGCATCGCTGAATCCGAAAAATTCGTCAATACTGATATTCCTCATCAAAAAAATGGTGATGAAAGCGGCAATCTGCGCTTCGTTGTATTCGCCTGCCGCCATTTTGGTCAAAACTTCTTTGGCTTCGCTTCGGTTTAAATATTGGTGTTCAAACAACCGATTTAATATTTCCTTCATTTGTTGTTCTTTAATGGTCTAAAAAATTTTTTATAATTATGCTTCCTTGCGGAGTGAGGATGGATTCAGGGTGGAACTGAACGCCATGTACGTCGTAACGGTTGTGTTTCAACGCCATGATTTGTTTACCGCTGTCTTCCGCCGTAACAGTCAGGCATTCGGGGAAATTTTCTCTGCTGACCGTCCACGAGTGGTATCTTCCTGCCTCGAAAGGAAAAGAAAGTCCGTCAAAAATATAATCTTTTTCTATGATGTTTATTTGTGTAGCCACTCCGTGATATACTTCGTCCAAGTTCGTCAAAAGCGCACCGAAAACTTCTCCGATTGCCTGTTCTCCCAGACATACGCCCAAAATTGATTTTTGCGGAGCGTATTTTTCGATTAACGGAAGCAGCAAGCCCGCTTCAGAAGGGATTCCCGGACCGGGAGAAAGAATAATTTTGTCATATTTTTCTACTTCGGAGAGTTCTAAACGATCGTTTCGGAACACGTCAAGGTCATGACAGCCCAAGGTTTTGACTAAATGTACCAAATTGTAGGTAAACGAGTCGTAATTATCAAATATCAGTATTTTCATTGGATTAATTTTTTAATGTTTCTGCCAAATCAATGGCTTTTTTCAAGGCTTCCAGTTTATTGTTTACTTCTTGAAGCTCTGCCGATGGGTTGGATTTGTAAACAACGCCCGCTCCTGCCTGATAGTACAAGACATTATTTTTGCTCAAAAAGGAACGAATAGTAATCGCTTGGTTCAAATCGCCGTTCAGCCCGATAAAACCGATGCAGCCTCCGTAAGTTCCTCTCATGTTCTTTTCAATATCTCTGATTAACTGCATGGCGCGCACTTTCGGTGCGCCTGAGAGCGTTCCCGCAGGGAAAGTGTCTGCAAAAACCGAAAGGTTGTTTTTCCCTTCCTCCACCGTTCCGCACACTCGCGACACCAGATGAATAACGTGGGAAAAATACTGCACGCTTTTGTAAAAATCCACGTGAACGTTGCGGCAGTTTCGGCTTAGATCATTCCGAGCCAAATCTACCAACATGACGTGTTCGGCGTTTTCTTTTTCATCTTTTAACAATTTTTCTGAAAGCAGACGGTCTTTCTCGCTGTCGCCTGTCCGTTTGTATGTTCCTGCAATCGGGTCAATCTGGGCTTTTCCCTTGACAATTTTGCAGTGCGTTTCGGGCGAGGAGCCGAAGATGCGAAACGACCCAAAATCAAAATAGAACAAATACGGCGACGGATTGATAGAACGCAGCGCTCGGTAAACCTTAAAATCGTCTCCCGAAAAAGTCTGCGCATAGGCACGGGACAAAACAATTTGAAACACGTCGCCCCGCTTGCAGTGGGCAATTCCTTTTTCTACCGATTGTTTGTATTCCTCGTCCGTGATGAAAGAACTTTTTTCTCCTTTTCGTTTAAAATCGTAGGAGGCAAAATTATTGTTCTGCAACAACGCTTCCAGCGCTTCCATTTTACTGGTTTCTCCTTCGGGGATATTTTCCGTGATGGTCAATTCATTTTTCAAATGATTGACGGAGAGTATGAAGCGGTAAAAAATGTAGTAAAACTCAGGAACGTCTGCATTTTCTTTTTTGACGTTTTCGGGATTTACCGCTTCAAAATAGCGGATGCTGTCATACGAGGCGTAACCGAAAAAACCGTTCAAATGTTCCTGAACGGCTCCTTGCAGTTTGAATTTTTTCAAAAAAACATCAAAAGTTTCGGGGAGAGAGCATTTCAAGTCTTCCGTTTCTGTCTGTCCGCTGATTTCCGTCGTTACTTTATTGTCTTGGACTTTAAACCGCGCCATCGGCTCTAATCCTATGAAAGACGTGCTGTCTTCTCCTCCGTGAAAATCAGAGCTTTCCAGCAAAGCAGATTCCGGAAATATATCTCTTATTTTCAAATAAATGCCGACAGGAGTTTGCAAATCCGCCAATAATTTTTTGCTTTGTACGTTGATGGTTATTTGTTTCATTGTTTTTTATTTTTAATGTAAGTCTCCATATCTTTATCGCCCCGCCCTGAAAGACAGATAACAACTATTTCTTCTTCTTGAAATGTTTTTTTCTTCAACACGCCCAACGCGTGCGCCGATTCAATAGCGGGAATAATTCCTTCCAGACGCGTCAGTTCAAACGCCGCTTCCAGAGCTTCGTCATCGGTAATCGCCAAAACTTCCGAACGACCGGTTTTTGCCAGATGTGCATGCAAAGGTCCTATTCCGGGATAGTCCAAACCTGCGGAAATAGAATACGGTTCTTCTATCTGTCCGTCTTCTGACTGCATCAACAAAGTTTTGCTGCCGTGAATAATTCCTAATTTCCCCAAATGAATGGTTGCGGCAGATAATCCTGAATGAATGCCTTTCCCAGCCGCCTCTGCCAGTACGATATGCACGGAAGGCTCGTTAAGAAAATGATAAATCGTACCTGCGGCATTGCTTCCTCCCCCGACACAGGCAAGCAGACAATCAGGCGTTTCCCTGCCCTCCTTTTCCTGCAACTGCCAACGAATTTCTTCACTGATAACCGCCTGCAAACGCGCTACCATATCGGGATACGGATGAGGTCCTACCGTAGAACCGATGATATAATACGTGTCTGACGGATGGGAACACCAATCGCGGATAGCTTCATTTGTAGCATCTTTCAGCGTTTTGTTTCCGCCGGTTACGGAAATTACTTCTGCTCCGAGCATCTGCATTTTTTCCACGTTCAGCCGCTGCCGTTCCACATCAACAGCGCCCATATAGACCACGCAAGGCATATTCATCAAAGCGCAGACCGTTGCAGCAGCAACTCCGTGCTGCCCTGCTCCTGTTTCGGCAATAATTCGAGTTTTTCCCATTCGGCGGGCTAATAAAATCTGCCCGATGGTGTTGTTGATTTTATGCGCTCCTGTATGGTTTAAATCTTCACGTTTCAAATAAATTTTGCACCCGTACTTTTCCGAAAGCCGTTTTGCTAAATACAGCGGCGAAGGTCGCCCGACATAATCCCGCAATAAACCGCGGTATTCTTTTTGAAATTGAGGATCTTCCAATATTTTCAAATAATTGTTTTTCAGATTTTCCACATTGCTGTACAAAATCTCGGGAATATAAGCTCCTCCAAATTCTCCGTAAAATCCTTTTTTATTTACTTTGTATTGCTGCATAATTTGATTTTAAAATTTATAAATAAAAAAAGCCTACCGTGAGTACGATAGGCTTTTTTTTGCTCATATATGTTTAAATATATCCCTAACTCACGACTTTTGAAGTTGAGAGTACCACCACCAAAATATATCTACATTTACTTTCATTCTGTTAAATAATGTTGCAAAGTTATAGATAAGTTTCAAATAAACAAATATTTTTTAATTTTTTTCTTAATCCGCAGATTCGCATTTACTAATTGAACTTACGAAAAGGAATTTTAGAAGCCTTTAACAGTTTATTCCGTTTTTAATGTTTAATTTTGCCTTTTCATCTGTTCAAAAGATGATAAATTTGGCAATTTAATGAGGGACAAATTAGTAATCATACCCACTTTCAACGAAAAAGAGAACATCAAAGACATTATTCAGGCGGTTTTTGGTTTGGAAGAAAGTTTTGACATTCTCGTCGTGGACGATTCCTCGCCCGACGGGACGGGAAATATTGTGAGCGGAATGCAGATTTCCTTTCCCAATCAACTGTTTCTCGAAGTGCGAAAAGAAAAAAACGGTTTAGGACGCGCTTACATTCACGGTTTCAAGTGGGCGCTTACGCGCGGATATAATTACATTTTCGAGATGGATGCCGACTTTTCCCACAATCCGAAAGATTTAATCCGCTTGTACGAAGCCTGCCGAGAAGGTGCAGACATGGCGGTCGGTTCGCGCTATTCGCAGGGCGTGAATGTGGTCAATTGGCCTATGAACCGCGTTTTGCTTTCGTTTTTTGCTTCAAAATATGTGCAGTTAATTACAGGTCTGCCGGTTCACGATTCGACGGCAGGCTTTGTCTGCTTCACGAGGAAAGTGCTGGAATCCATTCAGTTAGATGAAGTGAAATTGGTCGGTTACGGATTTCAAATTGAGATGAAATTCCGAACTTTTTGCAAGAAATTCAAAATCGTGGAAGTGCCGATAATCTTTACCGACCGCACGCGCGGCGAGTCTAAAATGAACGGGGCGATTATCAGCGAAGCGGTTTTCGGCGTAATCAACATGAAATGGCTGTCTTTAATCGGAAAATTATGAGAAAAATCGGATTTTTTTTAATTTTTGTGCTTGCGGTTTTTTCCTGCCAGAGAAATCTGGAAAAGCCGAAAGAACTGTTGTCCAAAAGCGAAATGGCAGATATCATGGCAGACCTCTATCTGTATCGGCAAATGCCGTTAAATGCGCCGCTGAAACCTATAAACTCCTTTGACACTTATGTTTCCGTTTTCAAAAAACATAAAACGACTAAGGAAATTTTTCAGCAAAGTTTTGATTTTTATTATGTCGATACCGATGCAATGGAAAATATTTACGACAAAGCTATTGATAATCTGAAAGATAAGCTCTCCAAAGAACAACGAAAAAAGTTAGAAGAAGACAAAGAACTCTTAGAAAAATGATTATGAAGAAAATATTAAGTTTATTGCTGATGATTTTTGCTCTGTCGATGAATAATGCACAGGAACGGGCGAAACGACACATTTATAACTCTGAAGACAATGCTCGACAGAAAATTGATTCTACCGTTGCCGTTGCTCAAAAAGAAAACAAATTTGTGTTTTTGCAGGTCGGCGGAAATTGGTGCGTATGGTGTCTGCGCTTTAATAAACTGACGGAGGAAAATGCTGATATACATAAAGTTCTGGAAAGTAATTTTATTGTTTACCATCTCAATTACTCTAAAGAAAATAAAAATGAAGCTGTGCTGAAACAATTGGGCTTTCCGCAGCGTTTCGGCTTTCCCGTTTTCGTAATTTTAAATAAAAAAGGCGAGAGAATTCACACGCAACAATCTGATTTTCTGGAAGACGGAGGCACAGGTTATGATGAAGGAAAAGTAAAAACTTTCTTGGAACAATGGTCTCCCGAAGCGTTGAATCCTGAAAATTATGAAAGAAAATAGAGCATATTTTTGAGGATTGCAAGCAATTTCTAAAATCCATACTATTTTGACAACACCCATTTTCTTTGTACTCACGCCCCAATCAAGCGGAATATTTGTGCCAACAGAAATTGAAAAAGAAAAAACGTAGAGGCTTTAAATTATAAACAGTATGGAAGTTAATTCTGAGTGTATTTTGGGTATGATGTCCGAAATGAACAAAAAATTAGATGTTGTTCAGGCAAACTGCAAAATGATGAAGGACCTTGAGATTGTACTATATTTCTCAAAAAAATAATTGTAATTTTACAGCGCAATATTTTGTAAATTAGATGAAATGTGTACATTAAATTTCATAGATTTGTTTGCCGGTGCAGGCGGACTTTCATTAGGATTGCACAATGCCGGATGGAAAGGACTTTTTGCTATTGAGAAAAGCCCGCAGGCATTTCATACTTTGTCGCATAACTTGATAGAAAAGAAGAAACATTTTGAATGGATTGATTGGCTACCCCAAACAGAACACGACATAAACGAAGTTATTGCAAAGAGAAACACATTCCTATTGATAAGGCATAAAATATTTAATAAATACCGCATATTATTGCATCGACAAATATAAAACAGGAAAAATATGGATATTAAAACGACAATAGCAGAATTGGAAGAAAGGGTGAAATCGCACATTGCACCCTGTTTTGAATACACGCCTTACATTGTGGAAGTAAGGGCTTTAACTGTTAGAACAGATGAAAACGGCGCAATGACTTGGGATGATATATTCCAATT
>JAITOO010000148.1 GCA_031289875.1 Flavobacteriaceae bacterium | reverse complement strand
AAATGTAGAAATCGTCAATATTCACGGCGAAGGATTCCGCCTGCTGGTGAAAAATTAATTTTTTGAGTAGAGTAAAATAATATGGATTTCAGGCATTGATATTCAGTGTTCCAATTTATATCTGCCGCCTCGTCGCTTGGGTGGAAATACCTTACTACTCCATAAATTTTTGCAAAATCTTCGAGTTTTTGCAGTTCAAAAGAAGATTGTGCGCTGCACAAACAAGTAAGGAAAATAAACAAAACGAAATTGATTTTTTTTTGCATCTGAATAATTTTTACAAGTTGTAATTTGATAAAATTACAAGAAAATCTTTTTTCTTACAAGATAAAAAATTGTTAATTTTATCATAATTAAATAAAAAAATATTGAATATCAACATTTTGGAGTGAACGGGAAAATATTTTGACAGTTCTGCCAACCGCGCTCCTTACAGCTATCGGTTCAAGAAAAGTTTTAGCCGAAAAATTGAAAAAATACTTTACTATTTATAGAGATTTCGCCTATCTTTGTTTTTCAAACACTTTTTTCATGAAAAAATTTGGTTTATTGGGAAAAAATATTTCCTATTCCTTTTCGCAGCATTATTTCACTCAGAAATTCAAGGATTTGGGCTTGACGGATTATACTTACGAAGTCTTTGATATTCAAGAGAAAAAAGATATTCCTAAAATATTTGATATTCCTGATTTACAAGGGTTTAACGTTACCATTCCTTATAAACAGGAAATCATTTCTCATTTGGACGAATTGAGCGCCGAAGCCGAGAAAATCGGAGCGGTTAATACTGTGAAAATCAATGGAATGAAAAGAAAAGGCTGCAACACAGATGCTGTCGGTTTCAAAAATTCCCTGCTGCCGATGCTTGAAAAACAGCACATTTCTGCTTTGGTTTTGGGGAGCGGCGGAGCGTCCAAAGCTGTAAGTTACGTGCTGACAGAGCTTGACATTCCCCATACGATTATTTCCCGAAGTGGGGCGAATAATTATCAATCTATAAATCAGGAGATTGTAGAAAGAAATCTATTAATTGTCAATACCACGCCTGTCGGAACTTTCCCTAACGTGAACTGTTGCCCGCCTTTTCCGACGGAGTTTCTGACTTCCCGTCATTTGGTTTACGACCTGATTTACAATCCCGAAGAAACTCAACTCCTTCGGCTGGCTCGCGAAAAAGGTGCAAAAATCCAAAACGGACGGCAAATGCTCCATCTCCAAGCCGAAGCCGCTTGGAACATTTGGCAAAACAATGATTGAATTGTGATTAAAAAGCGTTTTCGACAAAATTTTTCATTTTTCTGAAAAATGCCAGAACCATTTGAATATCTGTGATTTTCTCCTTTCGTAAATACAAAATCAAACCATTGTCTGTGTTTTTCTGCTTCAAAAAAGCTTCGGTTGGGAATTGCTGCAAATAATCCAATATTTTTTTGAAAGGAGTTGATTGATAATATCTTGACTGAGAATCGGCAGGAAAATATGCCAGCAAAACCTGATTTCTGATGACGAGTTTTTCAAAACCCAGATGTTTCACAATCCATTTTAAATGAATGCTTTCCAGCAGTTCTTGCGTTTCGTTCGGCAATCTTCCGAAACGGTCAATAAGTTCGTCTTTGAATTGAGCAAGCGTTTTTTCGTCCTCAATTTCCGAAAGTTTTTGATACAAATTAAAACGTTCTTCCACTTTATTTACATAATTATCAGGAATTAACAATTCTAAATCTGTGTCAATCTGCACATCGGAAACAAAATCTTTTTTAGCATTTTCTTCTTGAAACAAATTTGAAAATTCATTTTCTTTCAATTCATCAATCGCCTCATTCAGAATTTGTTGATAAGCCTCAAACCCGATTTCCGCAAAAAATCCGCTCTGTTCTGCACCGAGCAAATCGCCCGCTCCGCGGATTTCCAAATCTTTCATCGCAATATTGAAGCCCGACCCCAAGTCGGAAAACTGTTCCAGCGCCTGCAAACGTTTCCGCGCTTCGGAAGTGATGGCGTCAAACGGCGGAGTTATCAAATAGCAAAAGGCTTTGCGGTTGGAACGCCCCACGCGTCCGCGCATCTGGTGCAAATCCGCCAAGCCGAATTTCTGTGCATCGTTGATGAAAATAGTGTTGGCATTCGGCACGTCAAGTCCTGATTCTATGATAGTTGTGGAAACCAAAACGTCGTATTCTCCTTCCATGAAATCAACCACTACATCTTCCAATTTTCTGCCTTCCATCTGCCCATGCCCGACTGCCACGCGTGCCATCGGTACGAGGCGTTTAATCATTCCCGCCAAAGCGGTTAAATTTTCAATGCGGTTGTTGATGAAAAATACCTGCCCGTCGCGGTTGAGTTCATACAAAATAGCATCGCGTATCTGCTCTTCATTGAAGCCGATAAGTTGCGTTTGCACAGGCTGACGGTTGGGCGGAGGCGTTTTGATGACGGACAAGTCCCGCGCAGCCATGAGCGAAAACTGCAAAGTTCTCGGAATAGGAGTGGCAGTCAGCGTGAGCGTATCCACAGTGGTTTTCAGTGTTTTGAGTTTGTCTTTGACAGAAACGCCGAATTTATGCTCTTCGTCCACGACCAACAGACCTAAGTCTTTGAACTTTATGTCTTTACCAACCAATTGCTGCGTACCGATGATAATATCGATTTTTCCCTCTGCCAAGCCGTGCATGATTTCTTTTTTTTGTTTGGACGATTTAAAACGGTTGAGATACTCCACTCGGACGGGAAATTCTATTAAACGTCGGGAAAAAGTTTTAAAATGCTGCAAGGCGAGAATGGTCGTCGGCACCATGATAGCGGTTTGTTTGCCGTCCGTTGCCGCCTTGAACGCCGCCCGAATGGCAACTTCCGTCTTTCCGAAACCGACATCGCCGCAAATCAGCCGATCCATAGCGGCAGATTTTTCCATGTCTGCTTTCACGTCTTGTGTGGTGCGTTCCTGGTCGGGCGTGTCTTCGTACATGAAGGAGGCTTCCAGTTCGTTTTGCAAGTAACCGTCGGGAGAGAACGCAAATCCCTGTCGGGTTTTGCGTTCTGCATAGAGTTTTATGAGGTCGAAAGCAACTTCTTTGACCTTGCGTTTTGCTTTGTTTTTCAGATTTTTCCATACAGGAGAACCGAGTTGGTTCAGCGTGATTTCCGCTCCTTCCTTGCCTGAGAATTTTGAAATTTTATGAAGAGAATGAATATTGACATAAAGAACATCGTTGTTTTTATAAATTAACTTGATGGTTTCCTGAATCTTATCATCGTTTTTGATTTTTACCAGCCCCATGAATTTACCAATTCCGTGGTCAATGTGGGTAACGTAATCGCCGACTTTCAAGTCCGTGAGTTCTTTTAATGTAAGCGATTCTGATTTGGAAAAGGCATTCCGAAGGTTGTAGCGGTGGTATCGTTCAAAAATCTGGTGGTCGGTGTAGAGTAGAAATTTAGAATCATAATCTACAAAACCCTGACTGACATTGGCTTTCAAACTTGCAAAAGGAATTTCTTTTTCTGTTGCCGAAAAAATTTCCTCTAATCGTTGTTCCTGTTTTTCTGACTGAAAGGAAATATAATTTTTAAATTGCTGACTTTCTTTCTCTTGCAAGTCCTGACCGAGTAAATCGAACTGTTTATGAAAACTCGGCTGTTCGGTTTGGTTGAGCTGCAACATTTTGTATTCCAAGAAATAAGGAACAGAAGAAAACTCAATGAAAGAAATTTTTTTGATTTTTTCAACCAATTCTTCCGAATGATTATACATGTTTTGTGGTTCGCTTCGCTTAATATTTTGAGTAAGAGATGAATAGACCTCTTCCGCTTTGCGGTATTTTTTATCAATTCTCGACAGGGAAATCGCTAAATCTTTGGCGATAAAAATCGTATTTTCAGGAAGATAACTCAGAAAATTTACCCGCTGAACTGCCTGACTGTCAATATTGGGAACGATGACAAATTCTTGAATTTTTTCTTCGGAAAGTTGCGTTTCAATATTGAATTTTCGAATCGTTTCGATTTCATTGCCGAAAAATCCGATGCGGCATGGCATCTCGTTCGAATAAGAAAAAACGTCCAAAATCCCTCCCCGAAGCGAAAATTCGCCCGGCTGAGTAACAAAATCCACCCGTTGAAATTTATAACTGAACAGTACTTCATTGAGGAAATCGGAATCCAACTTATCGCCAACCTTGACCCGCAGGCTGAGGCTTTCCAGCTCTGATTTTCCGATGACCTTTTCCGACAGAGCGTCAGCGTAAGAAATGATGATTTTCGGTTCGGAAGACTGCGAGAGCGAATTAATGACCTCCGCCCGCAGAACGATGTTGGCGTTCTGAACGTCCTCTGTTTGATAGGGTTGCAAATGAGACGTGGGGTAGAAAAGCGTTTTTTCTTTTCCAAAAATTTCTTCGATTTCGTTTAAGGCATACGCCGCTTCTTCCTTATCTGCAAAAAACAGAAAGACAGGAGATTGCAAGTCTTTGAAAAGCAGACCTGCCATTAAATTGACGTAAGAGCCGACACCACCCCGCACCGACAGTTTGAGTGGTGATTTTGCGGTGTATAAGATACGAATTTCCGCACCCAATACGCTTTTTCTCAGGTGTGGAAAAATGGATTTTACCAAAAAATTTGTTTCCAAAACAATGCAAAGTTAAGTTGATTTGGTAATATTTTCAAATTATTTAAACTCTAAATTCGCATTTACTAATTGAAATTAAGAACGATTAGGGCATAGTTTTTCGTCATTATTTCCTGAAAATATTTTTCATTTTTTCGCAATAACTGATTTTTGTTATTGTTTAGAATGCGCATATCCGCTAACTTAGCCAAAATTTTCAAAACATGAAAATACATTTTGAAATCTATTATTCGACCCGATTTGGGGAAAACATATACCTTCATCTGCTTGACAAAAACACGCAAAAAACGTCTAAACATCTTTTACAGTACGTGAGTTCTCAAAAATGGATGCTCGAAACCGAAAGGGATTCTTCCGAATACGAATACCATTACAGTATCGAAAACGATGGCGGAGATTATCTTTTTGACGAAGAAATTTTTCCGCACCGATTATCTCTGAGCAATTTTGAAAAGTTTGAAATACTGAGAATTAGAGATTTATGGAACAAAGCTAATTTCCCCGAACACTATCTCAACAATAAAATTCTGCAGAACAAACTTGGAAATCTGAAATTTGAAAAACTGAAAATAGGAGAGAATGACACGCAACTGTTTAAAATTCAAGTGCCTTTGTACAATCCCGATTGGAAAATCTGCCTGTTGGGAAATTGTAATAAATTAGGCAACTGGCTGAAACAGAAAGCGATAATTTTACAGCAAACCGATTACGCCGTTTGGGAAATTGCTTTGGATTTAAGTGATGAAAATCAAGCAATTCAGTACAAGTATGGAATTTACGATGCCAAAAATGAACGGTTTCTTGGTTTTGAAAACAGCGAAAACCGAATTTGTTTCCCTTGGCAGCAAGAGAATAATTTTCAAATCATTCATGATCAGTATTTTAAATTTGATTTGAACGAGATGTGGCGTGCTTCGGGCGCAGCTGTTCCTGTTTTTTCGCTTCGGAGCGAAAATGGCTTGGGCAGCGGTGAGTTTACGGATTTAAAACTGCTGGGCGATTGGGCAAAAAAAACTGACTTGTCTTTGATTCAAGTACTTCCCATGAACGATACGACGGCAAATTACAGTTGGACAGACAGTTATCCCTATGCGGGCATTTCTGTTTATGCGCTTCACCCTCAGTACCTTTCCGTCAATAAACTCTCATATTCTCTAAGTAACAGCGAATTAAAAGAATATGTCGAACTGAGAACACAACTCAACGAATTGGAACTAATTGATTACGAAAAAGTTATCCAAACCAAATGGAAATTCATACGTTCCGTTTTTAAAAGAGAAAAATCTAAAATTTTAAAAAACACTGATTTTCAGTCGTTTATAGAGGAAAATGTCAATTGGCTGAAACCTTACGCTGTTTTCTGCGTGTTGCGCGACGAATTTAAAACGCCGGATTTTAGTTGCTGGAACGAATTTTCAGTCTATTCTCTTGATTTTACCAAAGATTTCTTTAACTCAAAAAACGCTCATTACGAAGAAGTTATGCTCCATGCTTGGGTGCAGTACCAACTGCATCTGCAATTGACGGAAGTTGTTGAGTATCTGCATTCTCTGGGCATTTCTATCAAAGGTGATTTACCGATTGGAATTTACCGTTACAGCGTGGAAGCGTGGACAGACCCCGATTTGTTCGGAATGGATTTTCAGGCAGGCGCTCCGCCCGATGAGTTCACCGATTTGGGGCAAAACTGGGGCTTCCCGACTTACCGCTGGGAAGTGATGAAAGAGGACGGTTTTCTTTGGTGGAAAAACCGTTTCAAAGCTCTTGCACAATATTTTGATGCGATGAGAATTGACCACATTTTGGGATTTTTCCGAATCTGGCGAATGCCGATGACCGCCGTACAGGGGATTTTGGGCTATTTCTACCCCGCCGTTCCTGTAACTTATGAAGAATTTAACACACGGCATATTCCTTTCAATCGCTACCGATATTGCCGTCCGTTTATCAACGACGAACTCCTGTATCAATATTTTAATGGAGATAAAGACTCAATTGTTTCAGAATTTTTGAGTTATTCCGACGGAGCGTATCATTTCAAACCCGAATTTGACAGTCAGCGGAAAATTGTTGATTATTTCAAAGATAAAAAGCAAACAGAACCGGCAGCAAAACTTCTTGAACTCTCTGCCAATGTGCTGTTTCTGGAAGAAGAAACGCCCAACGGTACTATTTTTCACCCAAGATTTAATTTATTTAAAACTTCGTCCTATCATAATCTATCCAACGATGAAAAATCAAAACTGTACGATTTGTATGTCGATTATTTCTTTGTGCGTCAGGAACATATGTGGAAAAAAAACGCTTTGGAACGTCTGCCTGCCTTGTTGAAAGCTACCGATATGCTGATTTGTGCGGAAGACTTGGGTTTAGTTCCCGACTGCGTTCCGCAAGTGTTGGACGAACTGGCTATTGTCGCCTTAAAAGTGCAGCGTTCGCCGAAAGAAAACATTCCGTTTTACAACCCTAAAAATGCGGGCTATCTCAACGTGGCAACCTATTCTTCGCATGATAGCAGCACACTCCGCCAATGGTGGGGAGAAAATCCGGAATTAACTCAACTATATTACAATCAACAACTTAAAAGAGAGGGAGAAGCGCCGAAAGAACTTATGCCCGATATTGCAGTGCAGGTGATGCAACAACATTTGCAGTCCGCCGCGATGCTTGCCATTTTTCCGATTCAGGAATTTTTTGCAACAGATAATCAATTGACTAATCCGAACAAAAACAACGAACGCATTAACAATCCTGCGGTTTTTCCGCATTATTGGCGATACAGAATGCACATCAGTTTGGAAGAACTGAACCGAGAAAATGATTTCAACACCAAAATCAAATCTTTAATTGACGAGAGCGGAAGATAATTTTCGATGATGGAATTACGTTTTACATCCCAAACGAAGCAAGAAACTTCAACTAATCGCAAAGAAAATTAAAATGGAACAGATTGACAAGAACACAGAAAAAATCAAACAGCCGAACAATTATTTAGCGTTTGCAGTGCTTTCAACGGTTGCCTGTTTTGCGCCCGTGGGGATTTTTGCCCTGCTCTATTCCATCAAAGTCAATAGAATGTGGTATCAAGGAAACGTGGCAGGAGCGAAACAGGCTTCACTCATCACGCGCACACTCTGCATCTGGACGATTATTGCGGGAATTATTTTCTGGATAGGCATTTTGAGCGGAGCTTCCTACAATATTTTCGGAACGCACCATCGACAACATCTTTGATTTTTAGGGTTGATGCGGCATTTACCTTTCTACTGAGCGATGATACCTAACGGGATTGTGTTGCTTTCTGTTATAACTTGTTTATTTTTCATCCCTCAATATTATACCCAACCGCCCGAAAGGGCGTAATTTCCATAACCGCAATGCCAACGGCTTGCGGCTACACAACAACCCAACAATTGCCCGCAAGGGCAATGTCAATAACATAGTAATAAAATTTAGATATATTTTTGATATTTTCCTTTTTTTGTTATTCTTGGATAGTGCCTCTTTTTCTTTCTTACAGGAATAATATGTTTACTTATTCGGCATAACAGTTTTTCCATATCTTCCCGGAGACCAGCGGTGGAATACTCTGCCTATATCTCGAACTCCGCTACTATTGAGCGTCATTTCTATTATCTTTTCTTTTGTTCCCGCTTTCCACGCTTTGTAGCGGTATTCCAAACGAAAATGTT
>JAITOO010000057.1 GCA_031289875.1 Flavobacteriaceae bacterium | reverse complement strand
CCCGTGATCCGTTCCCATTGCGGAATGGGGCTGTTGTCCCTATTGTACCGTGCCGTGAAAACGTCGTCCGTCATCTTAATCAAGCCGTTGCTGTACGACATGACGTAGGTTTCTTTTATGTTGGACGGATTCGGTACAATCTGCATGACGAAAGGGTAAGGGTATCCGTTGGATTCGTTGAGGTAGTCGTCGGGGATATTCATATCGTCGTCTGTGATGTGCTTCCATCGGCTTCCGTCGAAGTGGTAGTAGCCGTTGGCGAAATATGAGGGCGCATTGTAGGCGGCATCTCTGCCTCCGGGCGCAATCCAAAGTTGGTTTTCTGCAATGTTGATAGAATAGGAAATGTTGCTGAAAGGTCCGTCGGGTGCGATGTAATTCACACCGTCAAAGATTCCGCGCAGTTGCGTTCCTGCGTACAGCTTTCCGTCAAACAGAGCGGCTGTATTCAAGTTTTCGGTATAAGAATTTGAACCGATGATATTTAGATTGGAATTAAGTACTGTAACGTTGTTTGATTCTACGAGCAAAATATTTTCTTCGGCAGAAACAATATCTTGAAGATTAGGATAATACCCCACATTCTGCCAGAAAGTTCCCTCTTGGCTCTTAAAAAGGTTTCCTCCTGATTCGTAAAGAAGCGTTGAGTTGTTTTTCGCTGTTTGACTGATATTTCCGCCTGCAGAAAGTGTCCACGCCAAGAAGTTGGGAAACATGCCGTCAATCGTGTGGGAATAAAGCCCATTGGTCGAAGCAGCAAAAACTTGATTGTTGTAAATAACTGCTTTTTTGACAGGAAAATAACTTGCGCCTTGTTGAAAGAAACAGGTTTCCTTAAATTCCAGCTTGTCCAAATTGAAGAGTAGAACTCCGAAATTCATCGAAAGTACGGCGTAATCGCCTTCCGTATAGATGTCGTTAATGCTTTTGTCTCCCTGAAAATTCTGGTCAATCGGAATGTCGATAATCAGATGAATGCCGCTGTCGTCCACTACATCTAATTTGCCGCCTTCGTAACCGATGAGCATCTTGCCTTTTTCCGTGTTTTGGGCAAAAGCGGTGATTTTCACTTCGTGCAACCCATTGACTTTGGAAATTTTTTGAATTTCTCCCGTAATCAAGTTATAAGAGAACAGCCCATTTTCCGCCGCACAATACAAAATTCGGTCTTCGGCGGAGATATATTTCACGTTAAAATAGGAAAAATAATCCGTCCAGCGGGTATTTTGTGCCGATGCGAAGCAGGAAATTAACAATAAAAACAGCCACTTTTTCATGGAATTTGAAATATTTTCTGTTAAAAACGTAAAATTAAGGTTTTTTATTTAGACTGAGGAAAATTTTTGAGATTAACACATTTTTTTATGCCCGCACAATTTTTTGGTTGCAAAAAACTATTTTTGCATTATGAATTGGGATTTCGTAAAAAATAATTTTGCCGAATATCTGCTGCTGGAAAAAGGCTTGTCAAAAAATACGCGTTGGGCTTATGAGCGAGACATCTCTAAACTGCAAAAATTCGCAGAAGAAAATAACTCGCTGAATCCTTATATAATAGACAAAAATCTTGTCCGAAAATTTGTCATCAATTTTGCCCAAAAAACAACTTCCGAACGTTCGCAGGCGCGGCTAATTTCTTCGCTCAAATCATTTTTCAAATTTTTGCAGACCGACGAACGGCGAGAAGACAATCCGGCAGAACTGCTGGAAAGTCCCAAAATCGGGCTGCGCCTGCCTGACACGCTCAATCAGGAGGAAATTGAAAAAATCATCGCTTCCATAGATTTGTCCCAACCCGAAGGAGAAAGAAACCGAACGATGATTGAAACGTTGTTTGGATGCGGGCTGCGGGTTTCGGAACTTGTCAATCTGCAATTGTCCGACTTATTTTTTGAGGAAAATTTCATCAGGGTCATCGGAAAAGGCGATAAACAGCGGTTAGTTCCAATTTCCGACTGGACGATTAAGTACATCAATCTGTACAGAGATCATATCCGCACACATCAAACGCCGAAACCGAAATGCGAAGATATTTTATTTCTAAACCGGCGGGGTGGAAAACTCACGCGCGAAATGGTCTTTCTCATCGTGAAAAACGCTGTGGAAAAGGCAGGAATACGGAAGAGCGTTTCGCCGCATACGTTTCGCCACTCTTTTGCGAGCATTTTGCTGAAAAACGGCGCAGACTTGCGTTCCATTCAACAGATATTGGGGCATGAAAGCATCACTACAACCGAGATTTATACTCATTTGGACAAACAGCAACTGCGCGACGCCATTGAGAAATTTCGACCTTTTTACAGGGAAAATCAGTAAATTAGCACATGGAGATTGTTATATGATTGATTTAGAAAAACATAGAAATGAAGCGTTGAAACGCTCTCAGGAACATAAAAAATATCTCGAAAAACTTAAAAAGAAAAAACCTAAACGGTTGGACGAGAAAGTGTTGGAAATTCATCAGGCGGTTTTTTCGCAAATAGACTGTCTGGAATGCGCCAACTGCTGCAAAACGACGGGACCTTTATTTACAGAAAAAGATATTGAACGTATTTCCAAACATTTACGAATAAAAAGTTCCGATTTCATCCATCGGTATCTGCACAAAGACGAAGACGGAGATCAGGTTTTTCGACAACTTCCCTGCCCTTTTTTAGACTCTGAAAATTACTGCGCTATTTATGAGTTCCGCCCCAAAGCCTGCAAGGAATATCCCCACACCGACCGAAAAAAGTTCTATCAGATTAATTCTCTGACACTTAAAAACACTATCATCTGCCCTGCCGCCTATCGGGTGGTGGAGGAAATGATGAAGAAAATTTCCTTATAAAGCACTGACGCTCTCGTTTTTAAACTTTTTTTCTCTGTAATCGGACTACGACCTGTGCGCCAAGCCACGAAAAAGGAAAAAAGATGAAAAACGCCGCAATTTTGTACCAAATCGGGTGTCCCTTGAAAATAAATCCATCGACAATGGCGATGATAAACAAAATGAAGCCAATCAGCATGGCGTAGGCACGTTTTCCATGTTTCACAATCAGGGCGCAAACCACACCGCCAAGCAGCGAGCCGATTCCTGAAGAAACCAGCAGAGCGACAAAAAATTCAGGTCTTGCGGTTTTCATCACCGAACGCCAATGTTCTATGGGAAGACCTTTATAATCGTATTTAATCCAGTGGGAATCAAGCATTACCGAAAGTGTGATAACAGCAATGGCTATTAAAAGTCCCAATAAAACAGCAATTGTATTTCGTATCATTTTTGTTAATTTAGCAACACGCAAACGGTAAACCGTAAGCCTTGTCGGAGTTCATAACGTAAATTTTTCTTTTTAATTGTCCAAAGCGATAACAGAAATTTCCACAGAAACGTTTTTCGGCAGACGGACAACCTGAACGCACTCGCGCGCAGGGAAAGCGTCGGAAAAATACGAAGCGTAAATTTCATTCACTTTGGAAAAGTCTTCCATATCTGTCAGAAAAATGGTAGTTTTCAACACATTGCTCCAATCCAAACCTGCTTCGAGCAGAATTGCTTTGATGTTCTTCATCACTTGATGTGTCTGTTCTTCAATAGGTTGAGGGATTTCATTTGTCGTCGGATTGACGGGGATTTGCCCCGATACGAAGAGCAGATTAGCTGCTTTCACTGCCTGTGAATAGGGACCTATTGCGGCGGGCGCTTGTTGGGTATTGATAATTTCTTTGCTCATTTTGTTATTATTTTTTTTGTATTTAATTGATAATCAGACTTCTCCCAGTTCCAAATCTTCACCCATGAGTTTGAGGGCGTGCATGGTTTCTTCGGCTTCCTTTTCGCTGAGAATGCCTATCGCCGCGCCAACGTGCACCAAGACATAGTCTCCAATGTGCGCTTCGGGAACGAGGGCAAGGTTCACTTCTTTTTTGATTCCGTCAAAGGAAACGCTTCCGATGCGGAAAGTCTCGTCTAATTCAGACGTGATTTTTTCTAATTTTCCGGGTATTGCTAAACACATATGTTTTTTATAGAATTTTATTATAATTTTTAAAATATTCGTCAATTTTTAGTTTCAATTTACTATCGGTTAAATGATTGAATGTAAGGATTATTAGCTTCAAAATCACTTTCAGGCATAGCATCAATCATTGTTTTAATTACTTCGAGAGAGATTTTTTGTTTTTAGATTGTTTGATAGTGGCATAATTATTAACTCATGTTGTTGTAAATTAAAATTAAACGGCTCTTAATATCGTTAAAATTCAAATTTGTTTCAAGACTAATGGAAAGTCCTGTATTACAAACATAAATAAACGATTCTTTTCGGTAATACTTTTCGCCGAAGCGTTGCAAAGATTTGTCTATTGTATCTGCCTTTGCCAACAAACAAGTAAGTTGATAATCTTTGCTTATCTGTGCTGTCTTGTTATTCGGGTGCGCTTTTGTATTATGTTGAGTTGCTGTAAGCAAAATAAGATTTTCAATGTAATGTGCTATTTCGGGAAATTCTGACTTTGGAAAAATGTGGTGTACTTGTGTTGCCTCTCCGTTCCCCCATTGGTCACGGACTTCACTTTCTGTCTGAATTTTGCGGATTAAGGCGATTGCTTTTTGTACATAATAAGTGCTGTATGCCTCTTGTTGTACGGTATCAACTTCCATTTCTGCCTCTTGGCGTGTAATGGTTTTGTCTTTATTCAGGTCGCGCCAATTCTTGCGGTTGTACATTAAATCGGAAAAAGTGAAAACATATTTTGAAATTCTGCCTTTTTCAGAGCCGGGCAACTGATTTTCTACGGCAAATACATTCAGAATTTTAGGAAAAATTCTGCGTACTTCGACTGCTCCGTTAATTGCTGTATGCCCGATTATGAAACGAGTATAACGCTCTTTCAATGAATTGAAAGTATCTTTATTAGGATTGCTTTTGTATTCCAAAAAGTACCGCCAAAAGCCACTGTCTGTAAGCACTTTTTCAAAGTAGCAATACAGAAAGTTATAAGTGTTACGCTCTCTTTGAGCAATATAGTCTAAAATATCCTCGTTTTTGATACAATAATGATTTTGATTTCCCTGTTTTGTTACTTCAAGAATTTGAGCGTAACCCAACATTCGCAAAGGCTGCTGAATGAATTTGTCGTACTCGTGTTGTGCCTTTTCGTCTGTTGCCCACGGTTTGTTGAAAATTGCCCGCGTATTTTTCACAAAATATTGTGAGTTCCAAATATCACTGACAACAAAGGTTTGATTTGGCTGAACGGTGTTAATGATACAATCAGCAATGAAACATACCACATCGGGTGTACATTTCTGGTCCATAAAGCGGGCATCGCCCGACTTCCGAATGTCTAAATCAAATAGATTTAGGTATGTTCTTATTTCTTCTCTCATTTTTACTTATCTTTTAATTTTCCAAAAAAGAAAACGGAATTATTATCTATGTTTAATGAACGACTTCCCCTATTTCGAGCAACTGCGTAAAATTGGATAAATTCGTCCGTAGCGTAAAATGCTAAATCTGTCTTTGTTATTTTAGTGTTTTCATCAATCGGGGTAATAATTGCAACAGAGCCGTCAGTAATACAGTTCTGTGGCAAAGCACACGCACGAGGGTTATATGTCAAATTCGGCAATAAATAACAGTTCTGTTGATTTAGAAATTTTGCTACATCAAGTACACTGACATCTTCCATATAACAATCGTAATCAGGAATATCAATAATTTCATTGTTTCCAATATTCCGTGATTTTAGCACCCGAATTTTGCCTTTGTCTTTTGTATGGGCTTTCGTAATACTTCTATCTCGATACGCTTTAAACAAATTAAACTGCAATTTAGCCGCAACAGTATCAAAACTTTCATTTCTGTAAATCAACCAATAAGGAAACGAATTGTCGGTAATGTATAATTGTTCGTGTTGCTGTACGTTATCCGTAATATATGACTCGATAACTGTTGTACTCGGCTTTGTTTTAGTGTTTAGTATAAAGCATATAGTTTCAATTTTTACTCCCTTAAAACCTTTCTCGCCAAAGTCAATAATTCTTTCTATTTGGTGTTTCGACATAAAAGCGCGAGTGTTGTTAAATTCAGGCGCATTGATTAAACTTTTTGGCACAATCAATGAAACAACATTGCCTAATGATATTGCTTTTTCAATGAAAAAAGAAAAAATGTTGTTTGTATCACGATTGAGAACATTTGCCTTGTATTTTGCCAAAAGTGCTTTTTCTTTAGTGATTTTCATATACGGCGGATTTCCTACAACAATATCGTAATGCTTTTCAAAAGAATGTAGTAAAAAATCAGCATTTATATAATTAATTGTAACATTGCGTGGCACATCAATTTTCTTTATCAATTCTTTTAACAACTCAATGCTGTTTTTATCAATATCAACCACATCAATATTGACAATTGGAACGGTTTTATATTTATTGATTAAAGCAGGCAGAAAGTTACCTACTCCGATTGACGGTTCTAAAATGTTGAGGCTTGTATATGTCTTTGCTTCGGGCAAGTTTTTTACAATGGAAAAACAAATATCTTGTCGAGTGTAATATGCTGCGTTGTTGTATCGTTGGGCGTTTGCTAACTCTGCTATTTTTGAAAGTATTGCAAAGTTCATTGTTTTATTTTCGCTAATAAACTTCAACAAGTTGCCGTTTTCTACCAACTTTTTTTTTTCAATCAGGGCAGTAATTTCCTGTTCTGTATATTCTTTTTGAGTTAGAACCTTGCGAATTTTATGCGCAATCTGTCTGAAAATAACTGTCGGCACTGCCTCGCCTAAATTCTGACGGATATTCATTTCTTCTTTTTTCAAGAATGCCTGTTTTTCTTTGACAGTCATTTTGTTGAGTTTCTCAAATGAAATATCCGACCAATTAAACGAATTAGGAACAGACATCATTAACATTACTTCCCGAATACTGAAAACACGGTTGTCCGTCGGGTGTACTGTGTTTTGACTTGCCATAATGTCGTTGCGGGTATGAATACAAGGCGCAACCTTATCCCACCACTGTCGAGTATATTTATCGCCGTTTTTGCGGGCGTTGTAAATAATTGCGCCGTCTTTTATGCTGTGTGGAATTCTCGTATGGTCTTCGTTATCAAAGGCAGATTGTCCCTCTTTTATGTCTGCAATCCAACTTTCCATATGAGGCGAATATTTGCGGAAGTTATGATAAATATCATCTTTGCTAATTTCGCCCATTTTTTTGAGTGAGGGCAAATGCCCGATAACTTGCCGCAAAGTTCTTTCGGACTGTTGTTCGGGGAAAACATCAAGCGG
>JAITOO010000139.1 GCA_031289875.1 Flavobacteriaceae bacterium | reverse complement strand
CGGCATCGAAAACCTGCTCCGAGAGATGATGCCCGACGAAGTAGAATTTGTAGAAGCATGGAACGGGTAATTTTGAAAATTTGTTTAGCTTCAAGATGATGTAAGGATGTAAATTTTTTGTAAGTCGTGCTGTATCAATGAAAAACAGGCAGACGTTAATAGTCGTAACAGAAAACGACTTTGCAACTCAATTGCACTCGGCATCGCTTATCTTTGTAGAAAAAATAAGAAATCATGTGCCAAAAACAACATAGCTGTTCTTGTTGTTCCGTACAGGAAAATCATGAAGAACACCACCATCACTCAGGCGGAAATATCAATATTTTTAAAATGTTTTTTCCCGCCATTGTCTGCGCAGTTTTGCTGCTCGCTGCCCTTGTGTTGGATTTTCTCAAAGTTCCGTTTTTCACTTCGTGGATTCGGCTCGGCTGGTATATTTTAGCATATCTCCCTGTCGGACTGCCTGTTGCGAAAGAGATGCTCAAAGAATTTAAACACAAAGATTTCTTCAACGAACTGTCTTTGATGTTCTTAGCCTCTATCGGAGCGTTCTATCTCGGCGAATATCCCGAAGCGGTTGCCGTAATGTTGTTTTATGCCGTCGGCGAGAATTTTCAAGATTTGGCGGTGGCTCAAGCCAAGAACAACATCAATGTGCTGCTCGACCAGCGTCCGGACGAGGCTTCCGTCTTGGAAAACAATGAAATCCGAGTTATGAAAGCCGAAAATGTCCCCGTCGGGGCAGTCGTACAGTTGAAACCGGGCGAAAAAGCCGCTTTGGACGGCGAACTGCTATCCGATTCGGCAGTTTTCAATACCTCCGCCCTGACGGGAGAAAGCGCACCACAAACCAAAGAAACAGGCGAATCTGTCTTGGCGGGAATGATAAATCTCAACACCGCTTCGTTGATGAAAGTTACCGTGCCTTATTCCGACAGCAAACTCTCCAAAATCCTTGATTTAGTGCAGCACGCAACGGAACATAAAGCAAAAGCCGAGCAGTTTATCCGCAAGTTTGCCAAAATCTACACGCCTGCAGTTTTTTTCATTGCTTTGATGGTTTTTTGTCTGCCCTATTTTTTTATAAAAGATTATAATTATGCAACTTGGCTCTACCGCGCGTTGATTTTTTTGGTGATTTCCTGCCCGTGTGCTTTGGTTATTTCCATTCCATTGGGCTATTTTGGCGGAATCGGACTGGCTTCAAAAAACGGAATCTTAATCAAGGGAGCCAACTTTTTAGACGCTCTGCTCCAAGTGAAACAGGCAGTTTTTGACAAGACAGGAACGCTGACGCAGGGCAATTTTTCCGTTCAAAAAGTTCAAATCAATTCTGAATTTGATGAAAAACAAGTGCTGGACTGGATTAATCTGGCAGAATCTCAAAGTACGCATCCTATTGCGGCGGCAATTCACGAATATATCAATACAAAACCTGACGTTTTCCGTATTGTTTCTATGGAAGACCTTGCAGGAAAGGGAATTAAGGCGGAAATTGACGGAAAAGAAATTTTGGTCGGAAACTTCAAACTTATGGATATGTTTCATATTCAATACGATGAGAAAATCAAAGAAGTAGTAAATACTGTTGTCTTAGCTGCCGTTGATAAAGTATTTGCCGGATGGATTGAAATTGCCGACCAGCCGAAACAAGGTGTACAGAAAGATATTCAGGCTTTGCACCTTTTGGGAATCGAAACGACGATGCTTAGCGGAGACAAAAATTCCGTCGTGCAGAAAATTGCACAGGAAATCGGCATTGACAAGGCTTTCGGCGATTTGCTTCCCGAAGACAAAGTCGTTCGCATGGAAGAAATTAAAAAACAAACGAATGGAAAAGTAGCTTTCATCGGCGACGGTTTTAACGATGCGCCTGTAATTGCGCTGAGCGATGTCGGAATGGCAATGGGCGGTCTGGGCAGCGATGCGGCAATTGAAGTGGCGGACATCATCATTCAGGACGATAAAACTTCCAAGATTCCGTTGGCGGTTAAAATCGCAAAAGCCACAAAAAACATTGTATGGCAGAATATTATATTCGCCTTCGGCGTGAAATTATTAGTAATGACTTTGGGCGTTTTCGGAAATATTCATCTGCTCGAAGCTGTTTTTGCCGATGTCGGAGTGGCTCTGCTGGCGATACTCAACGCAGTAAGGCTGCAAAAAATGAAACTGTAAAAATTTACAATAAGAGTTGTGGGTTGATGAAAAATTACAAATCAGCCCAAGATGAATTTTATTTATTTTAGGAGCGAAATGTCAAACTCAAATTTGATAAGAAAATTTATTACGTTGGAAAATGAATATTCACAGGATGATCATTTCTCACTTTAACAAAATTTTAAACACAAGGATGAAATTAAATTTTGTATTTTTGTCAGAGATTTTCAAACCAATATTTCAAAATGGACGAAACAATTTTATATTTAGAAAATACCAATATTTATCAGAAAAAAAACTTGATTCTCAGTAATGTAAACATCGCTTTGGACAAAGGTGATTTTTCCTATGTGATTGGAAAAACGGGGAGCGGAAAAAGTACGCTGCTGAAAGTTTTGTACGGAGACTTGCCACTGACGGAGGGGAGCGGAAAAGTGGTAGATATTGATTTGACGGCGATGAAACGAAGCGATATTCCTAAATTGAGGAGAAAAATCGGTATTGTTTTTCAGGATTTTCAGTTGTTGATGGACAGAACGGTGGAGAAAAATTTAGAATTTGTGTTGAAAGCAACGGGCTGGAAAGACAAATATGCGATTGCCGAGCGGATTGATGCGGTTTTGGAAAATGTAAATATGATTATCAAAAAGAACAAAATGCCTCACGAACTTTCGGGCGGAGAACAGCAGCGTATCGCTATTGCGCGCGCTTTGCTCAATCATCCGGCGCTGATTTTGGCGGACGAGCCGACGGGGAATTTAGACCCTGAAACTTCCAATGAAATCATGGTGCTGCTGAAAGGCATTGCTGCTCAAAATCAATGTGCTATAATTATGGCAACGCATGATTATTCAATGATAAAAAATTTTCCTGCGATGACCATCCGGTGCGAAGAAGGAAAAGTCTATCGAGGCGAATCGGTAGAACTTTTCAGCGAGGAATAAATTAGAAAATTGTTGTGTAAAAGAATGATGAATTAAAAAAATCATAATTTTTTTACAATTTTTTTTACATTTTCTGAATTTGAAAATTCTTTATAAAGCAATTTTTTCCGCTTTTCGATTTCTTCTTGAGTAAACGGCGTATTTTTCAGTTTTTCAATAAGTTGTATTGCTTCTTCAGCAGTATGAAACCAATGGCAAAGAGTTTCCAAATCGGTATTTTCCGTCATTTTTTCGTTGGCAATCACATGTTTTCCCTGAAAAAGCGAATTGATAAGTTTCAATTTAATTCCTGTTGTTTGTTCTGTGTACAAAAATAGAATTTGCGCTTCGGAAACCAAAAGACGCATTTTTTCTTCTGTACAATTTTCAACTAAATCAATTTCAGGTAGTTTTGATATTTTGTTTTTCAGCCATTTCGGAGGATTTTTTCCTGCAATTTTGAGTGGAAAATCAATTTTCGAGTAAATTTTTGTCAAAAAATAATTAACCGCTCGATAATTTTCAGGAACAGACATATTTCCGTGAATTAAAATATATTTACCTGATTTTGAATTATTTGTAACGGTTTTATTTGGGTGGAAAACGGGCAAGTATTCTGCCTGAAATCCTTTTTTATGAAAATAAGTTTGATTGTTTTCTGTTATGGCAAAAACGAAAACCGAAAAATTTAAATGATTTTCCTGCCATTTAAATCGTTGATATTCATATAAATAATATAATTTTTTTAACAGATTTTTTTCTCCTTTTGCCAAATGCCGCATATATTCATGCTCAATGTTGTGCGCTCGCAGAAATTTTTTCCGATGAGCCAACTCAGGAAAATTGGCGTAATATGCGCAGTGCAAACCTTCAAAAAAGAGGGGAAAATCATCTTGAGTCAGGCGTTTCAGCAAATGTTTGTCCGAGCGGAGAGCAGTGCGGTATGGCATTTTTCCGAAAATCAAATTTTTGTATTTTTTTTTCTCGTAGTAATAAATTTCTGCACATATCTTTGTCAATTCTTCTGATTTTTTTGAATTTGAAGCAAAAATATGCAGAATGATTTGTACCTGAGCTTCTTTCAATGCTTTTAGTCGGTAAAAAACGTCTTGATTTCCGCCGTAATCGGGAGGAAAAGGCGTATCAAAGGTGATAATATGAACGGTTTTTGAGTTCATTTTACGATAGAATCAAACAAAGATAGCAATTTTGGTTCTTCCGCTTCCCAGTTAAGCTCGTTTTTTGCGGTTTTTAAGCAATTTTTGTAAAAATCTTTGCCGTTTGATAATAATTTTTGTGTATTTTCGGCAATATTTTTCAGCGAATGGTTGTCGATAGTTTCTCCGATACCGTATTTTTTGACAAGATTTTCTATTTCAGGCAGATTTGTTCCCAAAACAGGAATTTCTGAATGAATGTAATCAAAAAGTTTATTGGGCAGCGCAAAGCGGTAGCTTAACCCCAAGTCTTCTTCCAGACATAAACCGGCATCAGCCAAAGGAGTGATTTTTTTTAATTTTTCGGGCAAAATTGTACCCAAAAAAAAGATTTTTTGGGTTAAATTCAGTTTTTTTGCCAGATTTTCATATTCTGTTTTTTCAAGACCCTCGCCGATAATCCAAAGTTGGGCATTTTCAATAAATTGCATTGCCTGAATCATCTTGTCAATTCCTCGTCCTGCGCTGACTGCGCCTTGATAAATAAGAATTTTCTGCGTTTTGTTTGATTTTTTCGGAAGGTCAAAATCCAAAGGAAAATCGTCATTTTTCTGCAAAAAGGGCATATTTCTGACGATAATCGGACGGTTTTTGTATTTTTTTTCAAAAAAATCGGCGTAACTTTCGCTCACGGTGTAAAAATATTTCATCTTTGGAATGAGAAATTTTTCCAGTTTTCTCCAAATTTTTTGAGAAAATCGTTCCTGTACGGAGGGCAGTTCAGAATAAATCTCATGGCTGTCAAAAACCAACGGAATTTTCTTGATTTTTGAAATTAAATAATTTGGAAATAATGAATCTAAATCGTTGGATAACAGTATGGTATCTTTATCAGACTGAAAAAGCAACTTCCAAAAAAGTTTGAAATTAAATTCCGCAAAAAGCAAAAATCCTTTTTGAAAAAACAGAGGAAACCGTTGCGTTTGGTACCTGCGACGGAGCGGCGGAAGTCCGTATAAATCCGTTCCGATAATCGAAATTTCATAACCGTTGTTTTCCAGCGAGGCACAGACTTTCGCTATACGCTGGTCGGTAGAAATGTTGTTGATTACCGAAACCAAGACTTTTTTCACTTCGCTGTTTTTGAGAGTTTATATAGATGGTAAATCTGTATAAAACAGAGAATTGCGTTTGGAATCATGACGGGAATACCTGCTTTTCCGATGGCAATTCCGTAGATGACGAAAAGAATACAGCCAATCAAATTTATAAATCGGAGATTCTTTATGTCGTTGATTAAGAATGAAATAATTAAAAAAACCGAGGCAGAATAACCTACCCAATCAATCCAAGTAAAGTTCATTTGTGTTATTTTTTTGCAAAAGTACAGATTTTGCCCGATATAAATACAAGAACTGATTCATATCATGTCGTCTAAATTTGTTTCTTAAACCGTATCTTTGTGCGAATTTTTGAATACGCGGATTTTGAAAAAATTATTGGACATAAAATCTAATAACATTTTGAAAAACATACTGTTGCTGTCGGCAGGGACGGGCATTTCCCAGATAATTCCCGTAGCTGCTTCCATCTTTTTGGCGAGGTTGTATACGCAGAAAGATTACGGCGATTTGTCTGTTTTTATGTCGGTTACAGGGATTATCGGGGCGGTCGCGGCTTTTCGTTACGAATTGACGATTATTTTGCCGAAAAAAACAAATGATGCGCGGAATTTATTGGGGTTGTCAGTTGTTAATTCGTTTATTGTCAGTTTGTTAAGTCTAATTTTTGTTTTGATTTTTCCTTCATTTTTTGAATCTGAGTTTAAAATTTCAAATACTAATATTCTGTATTTGATGCCGATAGTTATTTTTTGTACGGGAATATATAACGCTTTTGAAAACTGGTTTAACCGAAAAAACGAGTACAAGAAAATTGCAGTAACTAAAATAGTTTTAAGCGCTTGCTCTTCTTTTGCGAGAATTTTATTTGGAGTTTTGGGACTCGCACTTGGGCTGGTTTATGGAACAACGACCGGAAGCGTGCTTGCAGCGTTGATGTTCTTGATTTTCTATTTGAAAAGGGATAAAATTTATTCCTTAAAATACCTGTCAATCAACAAGATGGGGAAATTATTTCATGATTTTCATGATTTTTTTAAATATTCTACCCCCTCTGCTTTGCTCAATTCTATTTCCAATATTGGTTTACCGTTGTTGATAACTTATTTTTATTCAATCGAATACGCTGGAATTTACTTCTTTGCGAACAATATTATCCGCCAACCGTTGAATTTATTATCCGCCTCAATTTCACAGGTTTACAAAAGTGAAGCAAATTCAATTTGCCTGAATGCAAAAGCTAAATTGTTAAGTTTTACTTTAAAATTTCAAAAAGTAATATTTTCAATTGTTTTTCCACTGCTTTTAATATTTTCAATTTTCGGCGGACAAATTTTTGGTTTTGTATTTGGAAATCAATGGATTGAATCAGGAGAAATAATAAAATATTTTGCAGTTTTTGTTTTGCTTAATGCTAACTATTCGCCAATCAGTTCGATAGGAGATATTTTGCGCAAGCAGAAATTTCTGCTGTTTTTTAATTTTTCTATCATATTTTCACAGATAGTATTGTTAATTTTATTTTCCAATTTATTGGATTTCAAATACATGATACTTTTAATTTCTTTAAGCGGAGCTGTACATTTTTTGTACATTGATTTATACATGAAAAACAGTATTAGAAAATTAAATACATTATGAAAAAAGTAATAAACAAAATTCTTGAAATATTGATTCACAAAGCATATCCTCAATTCAAAAGGCGAAAAGGGTATGCCTCCTACGGATTGATTTTTAAACGATTTTTCGTCATGCAGAAAATTGTCGGTTTTAACAGAGAAGTCCCTTGGCCTGTGCATTTTACGAGTGTTATCAAGGGCTGGGAAATGATTGAGAAAGGTATTTGTAGCGACCCCGGGGACAACAACGGGATTTACATCAACGCCAACGGCGGACTCAAATTGGGAAACAACGTGAATATCGGCTCAAGTTCCTCTCTGACGACCGTAAATCATGATAAATACGACCACCGAAAACAAGGACGCAAAAAAGGAATTGTTATCGGAAATAACGTTTGGATTGGGGTAAACTGTTCAATTGTTGCGGGCATAACGATAGGTGATAACGTAACGATAGGAGCGGGATGCACCATTCGGCAGGATATTCCCTCCAACACAGTAGTTGTCGGAAAATCAGACAGTTTGGAATTAATTCCCAAACGTGAATATGAGTGGGACTGCACAAAAGAGGAATTGATGTAAATTAAAAATTTTTAAAACTCCCCCACAAGTTATCATTCTGAGGTACAGATGCTTCCAGAATAATTTTTTCTTTTTTCACAGGGTGTATAAACTCAATTCTACGTGCCAGTAGATGAATGCTTCCGTCGGGATTGGAACGGTCAAAACCGTATTTCAGGTCGCCTTTAATCGGGCATTTTATAGCCGAGAGTTGTGCGCGTATTTGGTGATGTCTTCCTGTTTCCAAATCCACCTCTAACAGCATGTAATTATCTGATTTACCGATGATTTTATAGGTTAGCGCTGCTTCTTTAGCATCTTGGGTCGGTCGGTTGAAAACGATGGCTTTGTTGTTTTTTTCATTCTTTTTAAGATAATGTACTAATCGTTGATTTTCAGGAATTTCCGACTTTTTTATCACAGCCCAATATGTCTTTTTGATTTCATGTTTTTTCAACATTTCTGTCAGTCGAGTAAGCGCTTTACCCGTTTTGGCAAAAATCACGATGCCCGACGTGGGGCGGTCGATGCGGTGAACCAGCCCTGCAAAAACGTTTCCGGGCTTGGCATATTTTTCTTTGAGATAATTTTTCACTTCATCGACAAGTGAAATGTCGCCTGTTTTATCGCCTTGTACAATCTGTCCCGCCCGTTTGTTTATGATAAGCAGGTGATTGTCTTCATAGAGAATTTGGTTTTTGTCTAAATTTCCGAAATTATGCATGGATTTTTTGGAAAAATTCAATTAATTTCAGGCAAAAATATGAAAAATAATCTTGTTTATTTTTTATCGCTTAGGACACCATTGATATTATAACTAAATTTTTTCGGAATGGATAATTATTTATAGGAATCAATATTCTTTATAGCTGATTATCCGCAAATTAATATCCATGCTTCTATGTGAATTTACTAATTACGTTTGAGGAGTTGGTATTAAATAATGAAATATCTATACTAATTTAACAATTCCTAATATTTTATTAGGTAGATTTCATAGTCAAGCCCATGAACAAAAATGAAAAATAAAAAAGGACACTGCATTTCGTGTCCTTATTCTTGCAGAGACATTGGGTATCAAATGTCAATTAAGTATTTTTAATAAACATAAGATTTAGTCTTAGATGATTTCTGTTTTTTTGCCGATTTTGTTGCGTTATTGGTTGTCGTGATAGTGCTGCCGGTCGTGCTCGGAATTGCCGCAGGTGCGCCTGTTCTGTCTTTGGAAGCATTGTAATATTCCAGAGCTTTCGGCAGGGCAGCATTGAGGGCTGCAATACGATTTTGCGGGTCAGGGTGTGTAGATAAAAATTCGGGAGTACTGCGTTTTCCTGAAACTCCAATCATTCTTCCCCAAAATTTGGGCGCTTCTCTTGGGTCGTAGCCTGCCATCGCCATCAGGTACAGTCCTGTAATATCCGCATCGGATTCTTGTTTTCTGTCATAACGGAGCAGAGTAATGTTGCTCACGGAAGGGTAATATTGCTGAATCGCCTGCTGTAAAGCAGCATTATTAATCATTCCTAAAAGTTGTCCACCCTTTTCGGCAGCGTAGGTACGGGAGATTTTTTCTGCTCCGTGTCCTGCCAGCGCATGAGAAATTTCATGTCCCAACACTACTGCCAAGCCGTTGGCATTTTCGCAGACAGGCATGATCCCACTGTAAACGGCAACTTTTCCGCCCGGCAAACACCATGCATTGACCGTTTTAGAGTCTATCAGTGAGAACTGCCATTCGTAACCGTTCAAAACAGATGATTTCCCGATAGCTTGATAATACGTAGCAGCAGCGGCGGCAATCTTCTGCCCTGCCGTCTGCACTTCTTTGGCTTGCTCAGTTTCGGTGATGACTTTGCTGGAAGCTAAAACTTCTTGATACTGCTGGAATGAAGACGGAAGAATTGTGGCATTGGAAACTAATTGCAGAGATTTTCTTCCCGTCAGCGGGTTGGTAGCGCAGGCAACGGCTAATGCGGTAATACCTGATAGTAATAATAGCTTTTTCATTATTATTTAT